>CAZOFC010000103.1:0-7361 GCA_964578965.1 uncultured Azospirillum sp. | reverse complement strand
AACAAGGTGCCGTGAGCATCATAATCCTTGCATTAACCTTTCTTAATGCTAGGTAACGCGGCTGGATTTAGGGCGTAAAAGGCATGTGGAACCCATTACAGAAAATCATGAACCAAGGGGCGGACGCGGCAAGCGGTAGCATGCCGCCCGTGGTGCCGCTGCGCAAACCCACCTTGCTGCTGTCGGAGCTAGCGGTAGGTAAGGCCATTCATTTTAGTGCGCATTGCCCGCTCAAGCCGTTCACGGGTGCATTGGCGCAGGTGGTTGCGGTGCGCCATTATCGCTTCGGCGATGATAGCATGAAGAGCTTTCAGCTCAGTATTCAGGGCCAGCAGCATTATTTCCTGACGGTCGCTAAAGACGATCAGGGTGAATATCTGGGTATTTCACGCCAGCTTAATGCGCTCGAGCAGGATAGCTGGTTCGGCCGCGATGCCTTGAGCTTTTTCACCGAGGCGTCGAGTGCAAAATCCATCCGCTGCAAGGCGGATCTCATGGTCGAGGATGCCTGGGCCGCCGCGCGTTATGCCAAAACGGTGGATTGGATACATGGTAGCGTCAGTGCGCATGAGTCGCAGCGCATGGCACAGCCCATCCACTACAGTTTGCTGGTGAATGAGGGCGGCGAGAAGGCCTTTGAGATTGAGCATGAGGATGTGACCGGCGAGAACCGCTTTTTCATCACCGTCTATCGCCCCATCAGCGACATCGTCGATCTAGGCGAAGCGCCTGCGGAAAAAGCACCAGAACCCGCAGCGCCACAGGCCATCCCTTCATCCATGCCCGCATTGACGCTTTCAAGTCCCGTCATCCCGGCGAATGATGATGTGCCGCTATTCAAAGAGCCGGTGCTGACGGCGACACCGGCACCAGCGCCCACACCAAAGCCCACTGAAGCGCCCGCGTTGCCCAAGCAGCGGCGCGATTTTCGCAGGCTTGATGAACATGCCGAACCCATCCGCATCGAGCGCACGCCTGCGTTCGCCGTGGGCCTCGATGAGGTCGAGCGCGAATTGCCATCCTTCCTATTAGCGCGTGAGGGGAATTATCTTTCGCTCGATGAGGTCATCCCGCCCGAGCCCGAGCGCGTGCGCGTGGGCCTAGCAGCAGCACAGAACCTCATTCAACAGGCACTCAGCAAAAATGTGCGCGTGCGCGATGTGCTACGCGATATGATTGGACTTAAATCCGCCCTCTCGGAAGAGGTGATTTTTGAGCTGCCCTTGACGGACGATGACTACCGCACCCTTGCCATGCGCTATAAGTTGCGCCCGGATCACCGCGCCGAAATCCGCGCGCGGCTCGAGGAAGAATTGCACATCAAATTGGGTATCACCTCACGCTAAGCGTGACTTGGCCTGGCAACTGCGTTAGCGTTGCCGCATGCCCAATCTCTTCACCGTTCCTGCCCATGAGTCGATCGCCCGCTATGCGGCGAAGCATCTGCTCGCGCAGTTGCCGCGTGAGGCCTTAAGCGAGGCATTGGTGCTGGTGCCCAACCGTCGTTCCTGCGCAGTGATGCGCAAGGCCTTCCAGGCGGAACTTGCCGGTGCATCGGCCTTCTTGCCGCGCATCATCGCCCTGGCGGATAGTGAAGCGCTCATCATGCAAGCACTCGGCGGGGATGCATTCGCGTTGTTGGCCAATACGCCTCGTGCCTTCACGGATAGTCAGCATCGCTATTTGCTCGCGCAGCAAGTGGCGCTGTATGAGCGCAAACGCCTAAATAATAACGGGCGCAGCACCATGCAGTATGTGCTCACGATGGCGAACGCGCTCATGCAGCTGCAAGAGACTGTGGCACGTGCCGGGGTCACCCTCGGCCAAGCACAATTACGCCAGCTTTATCACGCCGATTTTGCCGACCATTGGCGCGAGGCATTGCTGTTCCTTGGCATCCTTACCGAGACATGGCCTGCCATCGAGGTGGCCTATGGCCAAACCATCAGCGCCACGCGTGAGGTGCAGTTGCTTGATGCATTATCGGCGCATTGGCAGGCATCACCCAGCGCTACGCCGGTGGTGGTGGTGGGCTCAACCGCTAGCCAACCCGCCACTGCGCACCTGCTCAAAACCATTGCCGATATGCCAAACGGGCAGGTCATCCTGCCGGGGCTTGAGCCAACTATTACGCAAGATTATTGGCAACCCATCAGCGCCGGGCATCCGCTCTATCACCTCAAGGCGTTCCTCGCGCAATGGCCTGCACCACACACTGAGGTGACCTCGTTAGCGGTCACGCAGCCCAATCTGTGGCTTGAGGCCATGGCACCGGCCAGCATCAGCGAGCAATGGGGCACGCGCGATTTGCCATCACCTAACAATGTGAAGCTCATCCCCTGCGTCCATGGCGAGGAGGAGGCGCGGGTCATCAGCCTTTTGGTGCGCGAGGCGCTGGAATCACAAGACGCACATGTGGCGTTGGTGACGCCCGATGAAGGGCTGATGACGAAAGTGGCAGCCCATTTACGCTATTACGATATTCACGTCGATCGCCTGAGTGTTGGCACATTGGCAGAAACGCAAGCAGGAAGCCTTTGGGTATCGCTACTGAAGGCGATGGCGGAGCCCGCGCGCCAGCTTGCGTTGCGCGAATTGCTCCATCACCCCTTGCTTGCAGTGCCCCCTGCATTGTTAGAGGGGCTCACACGCGGTTGGTATGGCTTAAGCCATCGCCGCATGGGTCAACTGCCGCGCCATGAGGAGTCACTTACCAGCCATCCGGAATACGAAAAACTAGCTGCATGGGTGGCCAAGCTTGCCAGCTATCGCACGCAGGATTTGCTCGCCAGTGATTGGCTGAGCATTGGCGCAGCGTTGTTGGCAGAGTGGCAGGATAAGGCAGGCGAGGGCGCCGAAACCTTGAGTGAGCAGTTGGCAGCACTGCGCGGAGCGGATGATTTCGGGCCCATGGCGATCGAGGATTTTCAGGCCCTACTGCATGAGCGCCTTGCCGAAAAATGGCGCGATGCGGGAGTAAAAACTCACCCGCGCATTCATTTCCTCACCCCCATTGAGGCCCGCTTGCAGCGATTCGACCGCGTGATTCTGGGCAACATGCAAGACGATACTTGGCTTGGTGCATCCGCGGTCAATCCCTGGCTCAATCAGGCAGCGCATCAGGCGCTTGGCTTGCCGTTGGTCGAGGAATATTTCAGCCTGATGGCGCATGACGTGATGATGCTGGCGAGCTGCGGCGAAGTGTTCCTGACTTACCCGCTGCGTGATGGCGGCAGCCCCACCAAGCGCTCGCGCATCATCGAAAAATTAGTGGCGCTGCTGGCGGTGCATGGCGTGAATGAGGAGGCGATCACTGCCCCAGATTATGCGCGCTGGGCCAGTGCGCGTTATGCTGCCACGTTCAGCCCTGAAGCAAAACTTACCCCCACCCCCCCGGCTGAGGCGCGGCCAAAACAAATTGCCGTCACCGCCATCGATAAACTCTTCACCGACCCCTTCAGCATATATGCGCGCTATGTGCTGCGCTTAAAGCCCTTGAAAGCAATGGATGCCGAGCCTGAATCCTCGGATTTTGGGCAGATTACACATCGCGCCATCGAGCATCTCACGCGGCATTGGAATGAAACTGGCACCGCGGCAAACGAAACCCAACTGGCACAGATTGCCAATCAGGCGTTGCACGCCTTGGCTGCGCGCCCGAACATTGATTTATTCTGGCGCACGCGGCTGATGAATGGCCTGCGCTTTGTGAACCGCGAAGAGGCAAGCCGTCGCAAGAAACCAATGCAGGTGGAGGTTGAGAAGAATATTCTGGCCACCATTCCCACACCGCATGGCGGCATGGCGCTTGAGGGGCGGATTGACCGTATCGAGCCCGGTGCAGAAGGCACGGTGATTGTTGATTATAAAACCGGCGAAATCCCGAGTGAAAAGTCGATGATTGATGGTCGTAAGCTACAAATGCCTGCCTATGCGATGGCACTTGAGGTGGAAGGTAAGCCTGTTTCTACACTGGAATATTGGCAACTGCCGAAGCTGGGCGAGGAGGGGAAAATACTCTCCCTTGATATTTCCGAGCTATCGTCGGACATTCGCGAAAAGCTGCCCGCAGCACTTGCGGAAATCCAAGCCCCAGAAACACCATTCCTTGCCTGCCCGATACCGGGTGCAAGAGATGAACGCTATGGCAATGATTACGACGGCATCAGCCGCTACGAGGAATGGGCGGGATAAGCGGATATGTTTAAATATAGCGCTTGGCCCAGCTGGCCAGCAGGTCGGCCACATACTCGGCGTCCTCGCGCTTACTTACTAGGTGGTCGGCAGTATCGAGTGAAATGAAGCTTTTGGGATGTTTCGCTGCACCAAAAATTCGCGCGGCATTTTCAACACCGACAATTTCATCGATCGGGGAATGAAAAAGCAGAATCGCGCAATCAAGCTCGGCGATGTAATCCGCAAGATTATGGGAAGCGACATCCAGCAAGAACTGCTTGCGGATGCGGAATTTGCGGCCCGCGAGTAGCACCTCAGCTTCGCCTTGCGTTTCAATCTCCTTGGTCGAGGCACCAAAATTATGGGTGACATGCACCGGTTCGGCGGGTGCGCCAATCGTGGCTACCGCTTTAATATGGGGCATTTCATGTGCCACGGCCAGCACCGCCGCCCCACCCAGCGAATGGCCAACCAGCAACGCAGGAGCCTGGTGATGCTCGCTCAGCCAGTCACTTGCGGCGAGAAGGTCTTCCATGTTGGTGGTGAAGTTGGTGGCAGCAAAATCACCACTGCTTTGCCCAAGACCAGTAAAGTCAAAACGCAGCACCGCAATACCATGACGGGTGAGCCCGACACTTACTTGCGTGGTGACGTTGAGGTCTTTGTTGCAGGTGAAACAATGCGCGAAAATCGCATAGGCAAGTGGCTCACCCTCCGGCAAATCAAGCTTCGCAGAAATGCGCGAGCCAAGTGCCCCCGTGAACTCAACCCGCTCAGTACGCATCGTTATTCTGCGTCCTGCGCCTTGATCTGCTCGATTTTCTTGCTGATTTCGGCAATCGGGTCAATCGGCTGGAAGAAGGTGCTCGCATCCGCCCCATACATTTCCGCCACTTTCAGGGTAACATCCTCGGGTGGGGTTTGCCCTTCGGCACTGACGATGACTTCGCCGTAAGGCTCGAAGTTATACAGGTCGATGTTGCCTGCGGCTTCTGCCGCCTTAAACGCCTCAAACTGCGAGGGCTTGACCGCCACATAACACCAGAACGGGCCACCATGATCCATTTTGCCATAAAGCAGCATAATCACACGGCTGACATTGTCGGGGGCGTATTTATCGTTGTCGGTCATGGTTAACTCCTTGGCGCACGTTGAATTTCTTTAGGTACTATGCCGCGTTCTTTCAGCATGTCAATCACGGCAGGTATGGCATTGCTTATATCTGCTTTGTCGCAAACGCCATCAAACCGCGCCGATGATGTACTCGTCTGTGCGGCACGCTGCGCGTCGTCATTCCCACTAAGCAGATAGACAGGAAGCGTTGGATAGAGGCGCTTCGCCTCCTGCATCAGTTCTTCTCCGTTGAAGACATTCATGTCAAAGTCTGTGATGATTGCCTGAGGACGCAACTCCTTAAGTGCCACTTTCAATTGCGAAAGCTCGTGCAGCGCGTCGCTACCTGCATGCAAGGTAACCACATCAAAGCCAGCTTTTTTAAAACGCATCGCAAGGACCTGAAGCAGTGTGTTGTCGTCATCGACCAGCAGCAGGCGTGGCGAGGGGTCATTCGCCACTGAATCCGTCCAAAGTGCAGGCGACGGCGTTGGTTGTTTAGTTGTCTCAGCCGTCGTCGCCTTACTTTTTGGGGGTAGCGCCACGCGTTACGCCGCCTGCTTCGTGCCATCGGCCATGATCTGGCGCATGACATACTGTAAGATACCGCCATGGCGATAATACTCAAGCTCATCTGCCGTATCGATACGGCACAGGAATGTGGTTTTCACCACCGAGCCATCCGCGCGGGTGATGGTTGCACTAAGTTCCTTGCGTGGGGCAAGGCCCGAGGATACGCCCTCGATATCCACCTGCTCATCGCCCTTCAAGCCCAAGCTCTGGCGCGTTTCACCGTTGGTGAACACAAGCGGTAAAATGCCCATACCCACCAGGTTACTGCGGTGAATACGCTCGAAGCTCTCGGCAATCACAGCCTTCACGCCGAGCAGGAAGGTGCCTTTCGCAGCCCAGTCACGGCTTGAGCCAGTGCCATATTCCTTACCCGCAAAAATCACGAGTGGCGTGCCATCCGCCTTGTACTTCATGGCGGCGTCATAGATGGCCATTTCCTCGCCCTTATAAAGGGTAAAGCCACCTTCCTTGCCGCCCAGCATTTCATTCTTAATGCGGGTGTTGGCAAAGGTGCCGCGCATCATCACATCGTGGCTGCCACGGCGTGCACCGTAGGAGTTAAAGTCCGCCGCGACAACCTTATGCTCGGTCAGGTATTTCGCTGCAGGGCTGGTTTTACTGATGTTACCAGCAGGCGAGATATGGTCAGTGGTGATGGAATCACCAAGCAGCGCAAGCACGCGTGCCTGCTTCACATCCTTCAACGTGCCCTCGGCGACGGTTGGTTTCATGCCCTCAAAGTACGGAGGGTTCTGTACATAGGTCGAGGCATTGTCCCAGCCATAGGTCTGGCCTTCCGCCACGTTGATAGCCTGCCATTCTTTTTCACCGGCGAACACATCCGCGTATTTGGCGAGGAACATCTCACGTGTTACCACGCTATGCACGGCATCGGCGACTTCCTGCGTGCTTGGCCAAATATCTTTGAGGTACACAGGCTTGCCATCACTGCTGGTGCCGATGGCATCTTTCGTGATGTCGATGTTCATGCTGCCCGCAATCGCATAGGCCACGACCAATGGCGGGCTCGCAAGGTAGTTAGCACGGATGAATGGGTGCACACGGCCTTCAAAGTTACGGTTCCCCGAAAGTACGGATGCCACGACGAGATTATTATCCTTAATCGCCGCTTCAATTGGCTCAGCCAGTGGGCCAGAGTTACCGATGCACGTGGTACAGCCATACCCCACAAGGTTAAAGCCCAGCGTATCAAGTGCTTTATCAAGCCCCGCTTTTTGCAGATATTCCGTCACCACTTTACTGCCAGGGGCGAGGGAGGTCTTCACCCATGGCTTGGCTTTGAGGCCCAAGGCGGCTGCTTTTTTAGCAACCAGGCCTGCGCCCATCATCACATACGGGTTGCTGGTGTTGGTGCAGCTGGTGATGGCGGCAAGCACCACATTACCGTGCTGGAGTTTATAATCCGCACCGGCAACGGCCACCTCAGCACCAGCGGGCAGGGTGCCTGCGTTCAGCTTGGGTAGTTCAGCCGCAAAGCC
>CAZOFC010000102.1:0-7386 GCA_964578965.1 uncultured Azospirillum sp. | reverse complement strand
GGCCAAACGGTAACAGGCAGGAACGGTACTTCACCACCTTGCTGCGCTCGTTGATGAATTGCCCAGAATCATTCATGGGTGCTGGCTTTGAAAGAATCTCCTCGACCCGGCGCATGATGGCAGCACCAGCAAAATGGCGCTGCGAGGTGTTGAAGCTGCGCCCCACCATTTCGCTGCCATAAATGGTGCGCACCCGCTCGCCGATCTGGTGAAAGTTGAGCACATGCGGCTTA
This sequence comes from uncultured Azospirillum sp., assembly GCA_964578965.1. GTDB lineage: Bacteria > Pseudomonadota > Alphaproteobacteria > Rickettsiales > UBA3002 > QFOX01. The sequence goes on along the minus strand of CAZOFC010000102.1, from coordinate 7,153 downwards.
CTTTCCACCTCGGGCGAGACGGTGAACAGCACACAGCTCTGCCAGACATCATCGATCACGGATGCGTTGAAATGCGAGAAATCCGGCATCTCCATATCTTTACGAATGACGTTCCAATACCCCATCAGGCGCTCGGCTAAGCGATGTTCATGCATGTTCGTCCCTTGCCGCGCTTGCAACCAATACGCGAGTATGTTAAACCTATAGTTGTATGCGACCCTTGCAATTCATCACGGCGTTTGCCGAAATGCTGCTAAGCCCAGCAATGCTGTTGCTATACGCAGTTCATGCCCGAAATGCAAATACTCTTGGGTAGGCCGCCAAATTGACTTTCTAACTGCGTCGTCATTGCGAGGAGCTCTGCTCCGAAGCAATCCATCTGCTTTCTTTTTGTGGCCAAGATGGACTGCTTCGCTTGAGCGAAGCAGTGACATTGCACAAAGGTTTTGTGCCAAACGCTTTGATTTTTCCCTGATGGTTGGTTACAACGCACGCTCACGCATTTTTTGATTGAGCATTATGACCACAAGGCCGTATAGCCATCTAAATAACCTTTTTCGTTCGTGTTCAAAAATTTACCCTGCACGGCACGGCGCGCAGGCGCATAGTGGGTCTATGCGCAAGCGGCGTAACACAGCAGGGAAAATTTTTGACCGAACCCTTCGGGCAGCGATTATTTTTGCTGCGCCGTTGTTGAAATTCTGGCACGTAGTGCCAGCTACGTGCGGCGAATTTCGCCTAGGCACAACAAAAATAATCTGCTGCGAAACAAGGTGATTTAGATGGCTACACGGCCTATGCACTACCCCGAACTTGATGCCAACCCCAACTTCGCCGCGCTGGAGGAGGGGATTCTCCAGTTCTGGAAAGAGAACGGGATTTTTGAAAAATCCGTGCGCAATCGTGCCGAAAAAAAGGCGGATGGCACGAGCAACGCCTATGTGTTCTATGACGGCCCGCCATTCGCAAACGGCCTGCCGCATTACGGCCATTTGCTGACCGGGTTTGTGAAAGATGCGATTGCCCGCTACCACACCATGAAGGGTGCGCGCGTCGAGCGCCGCTTTGGGTGGGATTGCCACGGCCTGCCCGCCGAAATGGGCGCCGAGAAAGAGCTGGGCATCAGCGGCCGTGCCGCCATTCAGGGCTACGGCATCGATAAATTCAACGAGTATTGCCGCACCTCGGTCATGAAATACACCAGCGAGTGGGAATATTACGTCACCCGCCAAGGCCGCTGGGTGGATTTCGCGAATGACTACAAAACTATGGATACGCCCTACATGGAAAGCTGCCTGTGGGCCTTCAAGGAGCTTTACAGCAAAGGCCTTATCTACGAATCCATGCGCGTGATGCCCTACAGCTGGGCGGCAGAATCACCCGTCAGCAATTTCGAGACCCGCATCGATAACGCCACCCGCGAACGCGAGGATAAAGCTGCGTATGTGAAGTTTAAGCTGAAGCTAGAGGACCACCGCGAGAAACTGGATGCACAGCCCAGCTTCTTATCGCATCTTGACCCAAGTCTTCCTTGTTTCATTGTGGCGTGGACGACGACACCCTGGACATTACCTAGTAACCTAGCATTAGCAGTAAATCCTGGCCTTACTTACTCCATTGGTAAGAATAAAAATGGCTATGAAATCGCACTCAGAGATAGTCAAAACAAATTAATTATGTCTGGCTATGAACTCGAGATTTTAAACACTGTAGAGGGCTGGCAGCTTCAAGATTTAACTTACGAACCGCTTTTTCCATATTTTGATGATAGCGTTCGGGCTGCCCAAAAAGCATTTAGAGTTCTCGATGGCCATGAATTTGTTACTGTAGGCGATGGCACGGGCATTGTGCATATGGCGCCGGGCTTTGGTGAGGTGGACCAGAAATGCTGCGCCGATAATGGCATCGAGGTGATGGTGCCGGTGGATGAAAAAGGCAAATTCACTGCCGATATTTATGACCTGCCGGATTTGAAATTGCATGGCCTCGTCGTGGTGCCTGATACGCGCATTGCGGAAGCGGATATTGTGGTGAGCGAGGAAGATAAGGCCCAGCACATCGCCGCGAAGGACATCGCGAAATATGGTCTCGCCAATATGCGCATTGTGCGCTGGCTGAAGGCCCACGGCGCGCTGGTGAAGGACGAGCCCTTCAAACACAACTACCCGCATTGCTGGCGCACGGATACGCCACTGATCTACCGCGCGATGAGCAGCTGGTATGTGAACGTGCAGAAAATCAAAGCCAACATGGCGGCCAATAACCTGTCCATCAACTGGATTCCCGACCACATCCAAAGTGGCCAAATGGGCAAAGGAATCGAGAGCGCGCCGGATTGGAGCATCTCGCGCAACCGTTTCTGGGGCACGCCGATTCCGATCTGGAAATCGGCGAGCGGCAAAATGCATGTCTGCGGCAGCATCGAGGAAATTGAAACACTCAGCGGCATGAAGGTGGATGATTTACACCGCCCGTTCATTGATTCCGTGGTGCTGAAAATTGATGGCGAGGACTATCACCGCATCGAGGATGTGTTCGATTGCTGGTTCGAGAGCGGCTCCATGCCGTATGCGCAGGTGCATTACCCGTTCGAGAATAAGCAGTGGTTCGAGGAAAATTTCCCCGCCGATTTCATCACCGAATACATCGCGCAAACGCGCGGCTGGTTTTACACGCTGCAAGTGTTGAGCGCCGCATTGTTCGGCAAAGCGCCGTTCAAAAACGTCATCTGCCACGGGGTGGTGATTGATGAAGAAACGGGCCTGAAATACAGCAAGCGCCTGAAGAATTACCGTGACCCCAAAGAGGTGATGGATGCCTATGGCGCGGATGCGCTACGTTGGATGATGCTCGCATCGCCCGTCATGCGCGGGGCGGATTTGGGGGTGGACCCTGACGGCAAATTCATCCGCGATGTGGTGCGCCTGAACATCAAACCGATGTGGAGCGCGTTCAACTTCTTCACGCTGTATGCCAATGCGGATGGGGTGAAGGCAACGCGCATCACGAGCAGCGAGAACATGCTCGACCGCTATATTTTGGCCAAGGCCAAGGCGACGGTGCTGAAGGTTGAAGCGAGCATGGATGCGTATGATACGCCCGGTGCCACCGAAGCCATCACCCAATTTTTTGATGTGCTGAATAACTGGTACATTCGCCGCAGCCGCCCACGCTTCTGGGGCGAGGAAATGACCGCCGATAAACAAGCCGCCTATGACACGCTGTTCACGGTACTGGAGTTGATGTGTATCGTCTCCGCACCGCTGCTGCCGTTTGTGAGTGAGGCGGTCTATCGTGGGTTGAATTCAAGCAGTCATCCTGAGCGCAGCGAAGGATCTCAGAGAGATTCTTCGGCTTCGCCTCAGAATGACATGGTGAGCGTGCATTTGCAGGATTTTGCCGATGTGTCATTGATTCAGAATGATCAAGAAGCTGTCGATATCATGGATATGGTGAGAGATATTTGTGCGACTTCCTTTGCGATTCGAGCAAAGACGAACATACGTACGCGTCAACCACTCAATGAGCTTAATGTATTTGGATTTGAGAACTCTTTGGGTGGGGAATACATCAGAATCATTGAAGATGAGGTTAACGTTAAGAAAGTGACCTTTAGTAATGAAGGCGTTGCAAGTGTGGCAATTCCTAAAGCCGAGGTAGTATCTAAAGTAGTGGGAAAGAATTATCCTCATAAAATGAAAGAAATATTGGCGGCATCTAAGAAGCAGCCACCAGAATTCGATATCTTAGATAATTATAAAATCCGTATAGCTGGAGTTGATTTAATTCAGCCTGAGGAATGCAGGATTGTTATGGAGCCATTAGCACAATACAAAGATTGCGCGATGCCATTTAATAATAATAGGTGCATGGTAATTATTGACCTCACCATCACCCCGGAGCTTGAGGCCGAAGGCCGCGCGCGGGATCTGGTGCGGATGATTCAGCAAGCGCGCAAGGATGCCGGCTTCAATGTGGGTGATCGTATTACGCTTGCGGTCGATGTGCCGGCGGATTTCAAAGCCGCGATTGCTGCGCATGGCGATTACATCAAGGAGCAAACGCTTGCCGTATCCATTGGTGAGGGAAGTGCCAGTGCGGCGAAGAAAATCACGCAGGAGCTCGATGGTGCGCAGTTCGTCATCGGCCTGAGTAAGGTGGCGTGATGAATAGGCGCGTAACACTCACCACGCATGTCATGCTGAACTTGGTTCAGCATCTATCGCGGCGCGTCTGCGCCGAGTGTTGCTCAAGTGGATGGACCCTGAAACACGTTCAGGGTGACAAGGCTAACGCATGACCGCTGAAACCCCTCATGTTGGTGTGATTGGTGCAGGTGCTTGGGGCACGGCGCTGGCCATTCTCGCCAACCGCGCGGGGAGCAAGGCCACGCTGTGGACGCGCAATGCGCAGGTGATCGATTCCATCCGTAGCCGCCGCGAGAACGCTCAGTATATGCCCGAGCAGTTCATCGACCCGGCGATTGAGGTAACGGATAAGACCGATTTCCTTGCCAGCTGCGATATGCTGGTCATTACCATACCTGCGCAATCGCTTCGCACGGTGGCGATTTCGTTATCGGATAGTATTCCCTCCCATGTGCCGCTGATTCTGGCGACCAAGGGCATCGAGCGCGGCTCGCTGATGCTGATGAGCGAAGTGCTGCAATCGATTTTGCCGTATAACCCGCTCGCGATTCTCTCGGGCCCGAACTTCGCGCGCGAGGCAGCCATGGGCCTGCCCACTGCCACCACACTGGCCCTGCACCAGACCGCGCTTGCCGATAAAATTACCTTCGCGCTGGGGGGGAAATATTTCCGCCTCTATGTGAACGATGACCCGATTGGCACGCAGATTGGTGGTGCGGTAAAGAATGTGCTGGCCATCGCCGCAGGGATTGTCGAGGGGCGGGGCCTTGGCGAGAATGCGCGTGCAGGGCTCATCACCCGCGGGGTGGTGGAAATGGCGCGCCTTGCCAAAGCCAAAAGTGGCTCGGCGGAGACCTTGATGGGCCTTTCCGGCATGGGGGATATGCTGCTGAGCTGCACCAGCAGCAAATCACGCAACTATGCGCTTGGGGTCGCTATTGGCCGGGCGGATGTCACACGCAATGCGGGCCTGACCGAAGGGGTGGCGACGGCCGAATCCGTCAGCCAGTTGGCGCGTAAGCTCGGGGTCGCCATGCCGATTGCCTTTGCCGTGCATGATGTGCTGACCGGGCATGTGCCTGTGGCCAGTGTAATCGAGCGCTTGCTGGAGCGGCCCTTGGCGAGTGAACTTTAAGATATTGATTTTAATGTTTTAAGATGGATCCCCGCCTGCGCGGGGATGACGGGTTCGTAGGCGGCAAGCCGCCAACTCAAACCCGTCAAATGTCACAGAACTGTCATCCTACACGCCGCCAATAATGCTATTATGTAGGTTAGAAAATAGCATTTTTGGATGCAACTATGGCCTTATTTGGCAACATTGATGATAGTTATACCAGCACCGGCAAGGGCACACTGACCCGCTGGTCGAACACGATCAGCTTTATTCCGTTCCTGCGTAATTTTGGTAAAGATGGATTTCTCGGTAAAATCCCTGTCATCGGCGGCTCAATTACTGCGGTACTTGGCTACATTGATACGGCGATTGAAGCAGGCCAGTGGCTTTTCCGTGGTAAAATAGGCAGCGCAGCGACGGTGCTTGCAGCAGGTGCGGTCGGCACTACGGTAAATGCAATTTCTGATACCACGATGTGGTGGGTCAACGCCGCTTCGGGTGTTACCACGGGGGCAACCATCGGGACGCATGCGCGCGCGGCTACGGAAGCCCTGATTGGCATGGGCACCGGGGCGCTTGGCGTAAAACCACAGGTGCTGAGTTCATACCCTGCAGGGATTGGCAGTGTGGGCGCGGGTGCTGCGCCGCAAGGGCCGGGTAAATTCGCCTCGGCTGTTTCGGCCGAGCGTAACCAGAATGCGGATCAGGCCTATGCCCGCTATATGAATGGCGAGGGCGGGGTGCATGTGAATGAATTACAATCCGCCAACTACCGCGGAGCTTAAGCGATGACAACGACGACAAATACGACTACAATAAAAAATGAGACGAAGGTGAGTGTGATGGCAAGTGCAGCGATGAGCCAGATGACTATCTGGGAACAGAAATATCAGGACATTACTGAGTTATACAACTTGGCAGATGAAATGCTGATGACCGTGCAGGGTGCTGCCGACCCCGAGGCGCAACTCGCGCTTGTTGAATCCATCGTCGAGACGATTGGTGATTCGGCCGATGTGCTGACCGAAGAATATATCGCCCTGTGCGACGGCAAGCCCGAGCGCAAGAAAATGGCGAAAACCAAAGTTGAGGGTGCACTGCGCAAAGTCTATGTGGCAATGACGGATCTGTCGGCCCGCATCACTGACCGTCGCAACGCCGCCTTGTTAGTAATCAAGAAGTTAAAGCGCCAACTTGAACAGGTAATTGAGAATTTTGTTGGTATGATTGCGCTCTCGCTCGATCGTATCATGCAGCAGCAGGACGTGGCTGAACTCAAAGCCCGCCACGCCAATATCGCCCTCATGCTTTACAGCAAAGGGCAAGGGCAAGCCACTTAAGAATAACGAAAAAACCAAAATGAAAAGGGCGCCAAACGGCGCCCTTTTTGATGTGCAGTCATCGCCCGAATCGCGCGAGCGATTATAGGGCGATCCAACTTGATGAAGCTGGATTCCCCTATAATTTGCTAACGCAAATTCGGGGAATGACGGATGAATTTAGGATTGCATCCAAGGTTGGTCAGAAGACCAACCTTGGATAGCAACAGGCTTAGTGCATCGCACTATGACGAATAGTACATTTTGAACTCGACGGGGTGGGGTGCCATTTCCCATTTCGCGAGTTCTTCTTTCTTGAGCTCCACATAGGCATCGAGCTGGTCGTCGCTGAACACGTCGCCTTTCTTGAGGAAGGCGCGGTCGGTCTCGAGCGCATGGATGGCCTCACGCAGCGAACCGCACACGGTCGGAATGTCTTTCAATTCCTCTGGTGGCAGGTCGTAGAGGTTCTTATCCATTGCATCGCCGGGGTGAATTTTATTTTCAATCCCATCCAGCCCCGCCATCAGCAGCGCCGAGAAGCACAGATAGGGGTTCGCCGTGGCATC
>CAZOFC010000101.1:0-7414 GCA_964578965.1 uncultured Azospirillum sp. | reverse complement strand
GAGGGCGCTAACTCAAGACCCCTTCATTTGTTTTTTTAGCCGGCCTCAGCGAAGAAAAACCCGCCTAGGCAGGGTTTTTCGACACGGCCATTGCGGCCGAAAGCCCATGCGGCGCTTGAGCTAAATCAAATATTTGTCATCAAACCTTCACAAAATGCAGTGCAACATTGTGCTAAATTAAAACCATGGAAAAGCCTGTCTTTTGTTAAATTTTAGGATTTGATGGATCACGACCCACAGAAAAAAGCGGATGATACGCCCGTGATTTCCCCGCTCGCTAAGGATAAAACCTATGGCGAGCGCTGGTATCACAGCGTCTTCGATTGGGGTCTGAATTACTGGACGAACCTACTCGCCTCGGCTGGTTTCTCGCAATACGCGGAGCATGCCACCCGCCCGGTCAAACTCCCCGGCATGAAAGAAGCCGCCAGCCCGCGCGATGTTCAGCAAAAGCTGGCAGGTTGGTTGCGTGAACATGATCCCCTGATGAAATCGCTGCAAAAGAAAGTTGAGGCGACAGAGGGCTTGGCCAAAGCAACGGAAGTGATTGCCGAACGCAGCATGGCCCGTGCCCGCAGCCTCACACTTCTCATGCCCGGCTTTCTCGTGGTCATTCCCGCTGTCTGGCTGGGTGCGAAAATTAAACCATGGTTTGTTGAAACGCTCGATAAGCGCCATTACGGCGACGACGCCATGACCGACCCAACGCTGGTTGCACGCCATCAGGCCATTCGCGCCGAAGCACGACCAACCTTCCTTGGGACATTCGTCGCACGGATGGGCACCATGTTTGCGGTGCAGTTTACGGCCCAAGCCGTCGGCAGTCGCAATAATTTTGTGAACAAGATTGGTGAAAAATACGATAACGAGTCGCTCAAGAAATTCGGCATTGACCCCTTCACCGAATCGGTCGGTTCGTCGCTTGGCGGTGCGTTGCCAATTTCTTTACGTGAACGCTATAATGGCTTCGCCCGTCGCCGCGGCTTCGATTGGTCGGAAGAGCAACGCCTGTCACTTGGTAAAACTGGGCCATATTCTACGGCTACCGAAGACCTTGGCCGCTTCATTGCTGCAGATACGGTCTATACGCTCGTAACTGCGCTCACCATTCACCCGGTGCTGAAGCTGCTGCAATATGTGCCATTCATGAGCTACAAGCCCAAGGTGCCGGCTAACAGCGCCACCTTCGATAGCAATTATAACATCAAAGTACCATCGAACCGCTATGCGGATAAAGCGCCGGAACTTGTCAGCGAACCCGCCCCTGCCGCACTCGATGAAGCACCTATGCAGCAGCACCACAGCAATTCACAGAATGACACTACCCCCACTGCGCGGGTGAGCCATGTGCGTGAGCATGTGCCCGCCGCAATTACCAATCACCCACATGAAGAGCTAGCCGCCGCCCGATGAACGACACCAAAACAGACATGTTGGATCAGGGCTTTGCCCCGGACTCGCTCGGCGAGGCGGGTAGCATGCTGAGCACGCCTGCGCAGGGGGTGGTGGTGCCTGCTGGCCAAAAGCGCCTGAAAACCTGGGGCGAGAAGCTGTTCGACTGGAAAACCTATGCCGGGGTTGCCCTGATTGGTAACGAGGCTGCATCGCTGGTTATCACTACGCAGGCGGAGCACGGCATTGGTAAGCAGTGGCACAAGCGGCAGATGGATTATTTCAAGACGCTTGAAGGCAAGCCGTTCGTTCCCGACTATGTCTCAAAAGGGCATCTCTTTAAAATCTTGATTGCCGTTATCGGCGGGATGACGGTGGTGCCGTTCGTCAAATATCTGGAGGATCATAAAGGCGAAATCGTCCGCAAATCGGACCGCAAGCATTATGGTTCGCAAGCCGATACCGACCCTGCAATCATTGCTGCGCACAAGGAAATGGACGAAGCCCCCAAACAAACCTGGGGCTCGCTATGGAAAGGCCGTGTGCTGACAGTATTTGCCGCGATTGGCCTTGATTGGCTAGTTGGCTGTAAGGATGCACAAAGCAATAAGCTGTTCAAAGATAGTCCGACTTTCCAGAAATTCGCGAATATGGATCGCCTCGCCGAGCACACCTCGAACCGGATTATGGATACATTCAAGATTGCCGAGGCCTCACGCCCCACGTGGGATAAATGGCTCAAACAAGGCAGTTGGCTGCTGGTGTTCAGCAGCACGCTGACGGTGCTGTTCTATGCCTCCTCAAAAATCTTTGCCACTCGGCGCGAGGAAAAACAGGAGCGCCGCGACGTGGCCATTAAAAATGGCACGGTGCTGCGTGATGGCGAAGAAGCACTTGCCGTTGAAACTAAGGCCGCCGAACCCGAAGCCGCCAAACGTGAACAGCCCAGTGCGCACATCAGCAACATCGCGCATGAGGCCACGCTAGCGAACGCACCGCAGCTGATGCACAGCGTTTAGCCCCCTATTTTGGTTGCGCCAGACGCCGCCGCCCATTAAGGCTGGCTCGATGCAGAACAACACCGAACTCCTCACCGATTATTGGTATGTGGCCGCCCCCAGCGGCGCCTTAGCGCGTGGCAAAAAACTGCCACTGCGCATCCTTGGCCATGAAATGCTGCTGCTGTGTGATCGCGCCGGCGTGGTCAGTGCGCTCAAGGATTTTTGCCCGCATCGCGGCATTCCCCTGCGCCACGGCACGTTCGATGGCTGTGAAGTCGAGTGCTGCTATCATGGTTGGCGCTTTGATATGGCCGGCGAATGCACCCGCATTCCCTCGCTGCTTGAGGGCGACACGACCGATACCCGCAAAATTAAAACGGGGCGCTGGCCCATCTTCGAGCAGGACGGGCTGATCTGGGTTTATATGGGCGAAGCAAGCGAGCCACCTGCTCCGCCGCCCACCATGCCAGTTGTTATGCCCAAAGGCTTTAGCCATGTCACGAGCGTGACCATGCCCTGCCATGTCGATCACGCCGTGATTGGCTTGATGGACCCTGCGCACGGCCCGTTCGTGCATCGCTCCTGGTGGTGGCGCAGCAAAACATCGATTCATGCCAAAGCCAAACCGTTCGAGCCGCGTCCCCATGGCTTTGCGATGGTGAGCCATCAGCCTTCCAGCAACTCGCGAGCCTATAAAATTCTTGGCGGCAACCGCACCACTGAGATTCAGTTCCAGCTTCCGGGCTTGCGTTCTGAGCATATCACGATTGGCACCCATCAGGTGCTGTTGCTCACTGCCCTCACCCCAGTCGATGAAACGACGACGGTGCTGCACCAGTTTGCCTATACTAGCAATCCGCTCATGCGGCTGCTGTTCCCTCTTCTCAAACTCTTTGGCCGCGCCTTCATCGCGCAGGATTTGCAAATTGTGAAAAAGCAGCAAGAGGGCTTGCGCAACGAACACCCACCGCTGATGCTGATCGCCGACGCCGACACGCAAGCGCTTTGGTATTACCGCCTGAAGAAAGAAGCCCTCGCCGCCAAGGCGGAGGCGCGGCCGTTTGAAAACCCGCTCAAACCGCGCACCCTGAAATGGCGCAGCTAGACGATGAGCGCCCTGTCGAGCACGATTCTGGCGTTCAGCATGTCGGCGGATGCGTTTGCAGTGGCACTTTGCAAAGGGGCTGCAGTACAAAAACCGCGATTGCGTGATGCGCTACGCACCGGCATCATTTTCGGTAGCGTTGAGGCCATCACCCCCATCCTTGGCTGGCTCGCTGGGGTTGCCGCTAGCCGCCATATCGCCCTCTATGACCATTGGGTGGCGTTCATCATTCTCGGCGCGGTGGGCAGCAAACTGCTTTATGAAAGTGCCTTTGCTGATGACGACGTGGAAAAACCTGCGCGCCATGGCGCTGGTGTATTGGTGCTGACCGCGATTGGCACCAGCATTGATGCCTTGGCTGTGGGCGTCACCCTCGCCTTTCTGCCTGTCAATATCTGGCTCACTGCTGCGAGCATCGGCGCTGCCACCACCTTGATGGTCACGCTTGGAATGTTGCTTGGCCACCGCATGGGCAGCCGCTTTGGCCGTGTGGCGGAAGCGCTCGGTGGCATCGGCCTGATTGCCATTGGCAGCCATATTTTGCTGACCCATCTAGGGCTTCTCTAGTTAACGCTGGAACAGCACACTTTTTCGTTGTAGGGTCATCGGGTTATTCATCCTCGCCACGGAGCACCTCATGAAATTCTTACTCCTCGCTTGCCTGATCGCCGCTATCGCTGCCTCGCCTACATTTGCCGCAGAAGGCGGCCGCCCAGAACGTGCTGGTGCCCGCCAGGACCACCGCGAAGACCGCCGTGACATGCGCCAAGATCGCCATGAAGATCGCGCAGAGCATCGTGAAGGCCGCCATGAAGATCGCGCAGAGCATCGTGAAGGCCGCCGTGATGAGCGCCAAGAAAACCGTGGTGAACGCCGCGATGACCGTCAGGACAACCGTGCCGAGCGCCGCGACGAGCGCCAAGAAAACCGGGCGGATCGTCGTGACGATCGTGGCGATAACCGCGAAGCGCGCGAAAATGCCCGCCGCGAGCACCGCGACGCGCGCTAGGCTACCACTCGCCAATATTCTGCTCGACCCGCGTAAAAAACCTTGCTATATCGCGGCACTTCGAGTGCGGACAGGTGACCGACAAAACGCAAGCAGGCGTTTTGGACTGCGAGCGCAGCAAGCAGCCCGATAGGGCGAAGGCCAGCAGGCCTGAGTCAGTGCCAGCCATACGGCGACTGAGAAAAAGGAATTCAACCACGAGGGTCCACTCCCCTCGCTGGTGGTGCGGACAGGTGACCGAGTGGTTGAAGGTACCAGTCTCGAAAACTGGCATAGGGGCAACTCTATCGAGGGTTCGAATCCCTCCCTGTCCGCCATAGAACCCATTTTAGGGCTTCCAATAAACTCCAAAACATGCCAAAAAAACCAGCATAAATGCTGGCTTTTGTGTTTAAGGCACATCAATACGATTTAAGGCGAGCCAAAACAAATGCGGGTAGAATTGCGGGTAGATTTTAACGGGGGATACTAACTATGGCGCTTACCGAACTGACCATCAAAAACCTCAAAACCACAGGCAAACTGTACCGAATGGCCGATGGCGGCGGCCTCACCCTCGAAATCTCTGCTGCGGGCAGCAAATTATGGCGTTTGCGCTACTACCACCAAGGTAAAGAGCAGATGATTGCGCTCGGCAAATACCCCGCCGTCGGCTTGGCAGAAGCCCGCCGCAAGCGCGATGAACTGAAAGCACAGGCCAGCGAGGGCAAGCACCTCACCCGAGAAAAGAAAAAGCAAAAGCTGCAACAAGCCTATGAAGGCAGCAATACCTTCGAGCGCATCGCTCGCGACTGGCTGGAATTTAAGCAAAGCGCCATGAATGAGAAATACCGAACACAATGCCTCGCCCGCATGGAACAGCACATCTTCCCGATGATTGGCGCGCTACCAATCACCGAAATCACCATCCCTGAGGTCGTGCGGGCGGTAGAGAAAATCGGCAAGCGCGGCACGGTAGAAACCGCCAAGCGCATGAAGCAACTGATTAGCCAAACTTTCCGCTATGCCGCCCAGCGTGGCCTGTGCCAGCACAACCCCGCCGCCGACCTGCGCGACGTACTGCCCTCGAAGGTGGAAAAGCACCATGCCTGCATCCACCCCAGCGAATTGCCCGACCTGTTGCGTGCCATGGAAGCACGCCAGCCCGACCTCGGGAAGTTTGCCATGCAACTGCTTGCGCTCACCTTTGTACGTACGGGTGAACTGATTGGCGCACGATGGGATGAAATCGACTGGGCAAAAGAGGAGTGGCACATCCCCAAAGAACGCATGAAAATGAAACGCCCCCATGTCGTGCCGCTTTCGACCCAAGCCCTCGCCATCCTGCGTGAGGTTCAAAAACGCACGGGCGATAAGGAGTTCATCTTTTTCAGCGCCGCAAGCGCCGACAAACATATCAGTAACGGCACAGTGTTGATGGCTTTGCGCCGCATGGGTTATCAGGGCCGCATGACGGGTCACGGCTTCCGCACCCTCGCCAGTACCATCCTCAATGAAAAGGGCTATGCCCCCGACGTTATCGAGCGCCAGCTTGCCCACGAGGATGAAGATAGAGTCCGCGCCGCTTATAACCGCGCCGAATACCTGCTCGACCGTAAAAAGATGATGCAGGAATATGCGGATATTTTAGATGCTGCGATTAAGGAGAAACCAGATAAAATTATAGCCATTCATATTATGGGGCATAAAGCCACGGCGAGTTAAAACCGCACATATCTAGTTTTTCGATATCTGTATTTTTCTTCTATATACGCCCTCTCTCTTTCGAGATCCTGTTCAAAAACATCGAAACTATCGGCCTTAACCACAGCCTGATTCAATCGCTCGATCAGTGCACCACTTTTAGATAATGTAATAAAATCAGTTGGCGTAATAACACAGAGAACCGCCATGCCCCATGCCCGATGTGGCAACAAGCACCACAAGGATTTATGTGAGGTTTCTTCTTCGTCGACAACTGCAACTGATCGAAAATCAAACACGACTGGCACCGTACTACTCATCCAAGCCTTAGGCAGGTATTTTTCGTAAGATCCAACTAGGAGTAAGCTAGGGTCTACCCATCTGAACCTTTTTTTGCCCCTAAGCAGTCTCGGAAAATCCGATACCAGCCGCGCGCCATCTACCACCCAAATCATACATTTATAGAACTGCTCACGCGCCCTGAGCTCGACTGGCGTGATACTGGAATGTTGAAACTCGATTATCATGCCATCATCAGTTTTAACATCAGCAATATGACGCTCGCCCGTTAAGTCATTGACGTGACTAACTTCCTGCCATTCTTTCGAGAAGTTATTTTTCCAGCTTCGATGCCACTCCGTTTCCTTTTCCCACCACAGATCGCAGGAAAGAATGCCCTTATGCGCCCAGTGCCAGACTTTGACTTCTCCGCACCGCGCAATCGTAACAGCTTGGCAGATTGGGCAAACCCCTTTTAATCCCGGCTTCGGCTCAGCTCTCTCACCATTTATGAGTGCAAATCTCATTGCAAAATGCCATATCTTAATGCTCGAATTTCACAGATTATTATTTATACTACGCACTATGGCATTCGAGACTACAACTTTTTTAGACATAAACGAGCAAACGCTCACAGAAGTTATTGGGCTGGTAGAAACCCAGACCCTAGAATTCAAGCGTGATGCTTATGGCGAAAAAGATGCTGACCGCAAAGAGTTCCTTGCGGATATATCGGCCATGGCCAATAGCCAAGGCGGGTATATTCTTATTGGCATCGCAGAAAAAGATGGTGCAGCCAAAGAATTACTTGGAATAGAAGGCTCCGCAGACCAGTTGATACTGCGTTACGAGCAAATAGCACGCACAGCCTTGCAGCCGCGCATTCCCGATCTTTCCTTTAAGCCCGTTACGCTTAGAAGCGGACGTTTCGTTTTAGTAATTGCA
>CAZOFC010000100.1:0-7582 GCA_964578965.1 uncultured Azospirillum sp. | reverse complement strand
TCCTCACCCCCACCTTCACCGCCGCCACCGCCGGGGATCTCAGCTACTTTGATGATGTGCTATCCTTCTATCGCCAGTAGCATGATAGGGGTGCCAACGTAACGGCGCCATGAAGTTTCTATTTCGATTCAAGATATTCAGTGATTTTTATTTTACCTATGGTTGAGTTGGTATAAGCTAGAAGCAACGACGAGGAAGCGAGATGCCCGCGAGTGCCAGCATTGGAAAAGATTAGAGCTAACCGACAAGGGTTCTCACTGATTGAGCTTGCGCTGGTGCTGGGTATCAGTGGCCTCATGCTCGGCTTTGTGCTGCAATCCAAGCAAAGCGCCGCGGTGGCCGATTGTTATGCCGCCACCAAGCTTCAGCTGCGCGATATCGATGGCGCGATTCAGCGCTTCTCCCGCCAGCGCGAGCGCCTGCCCTTGCCCGCTGCCCGCAACGTGGGGGTCGAAGCCGTCACCTATGGCCGCGAAGCAAGCGGTGGCGCAATTGATGCCGCCGGTGGTGCGAGCTGGGGTGCACTGCCGTTTCAGGCACTCGGTCTTGCGCCGAGCTATGCCAGCGATTGCTGGGGTAATAAACTCACCTATGTCGTCACCACCGCGCTCACGACGAGCGCCACGGTTGGCGGCTATCTCGATAGTTCTGTGCTTGGTAATATCACGGTGCGCAAGGATGCCAGCACCAACAGCAGCACCACTGCCGCCTATGCCGTCATCAGCCATGGTGAAGATGCCCTTGGGGCCGTAAAAAATAATTACAGCAGTGGGGCCAAAGGCTGGTGCACCGGGGCTTCTACCCTCACTACCCAGAATTGCTTGGCCAATGCCGCCACCGTCGCCAGCGCCGTCTTCAACGATGGCCGCGACGCCGGTGCCGCCTATTTCGACGATGTGATTATTACCAATGGCCGCCCCCTGATTGCCGGCAGCAACGTACTATGTTGGGGGTTGAACAGCGGGGCGGATCTCAGCGGCGCGCTGGGCGATGGGACAACAACCGATCGCTATTTCCCTGGCCGTGTCAACTCAACCGCCCTTTTCACCACGCTATTCAGCGGAGCCAATTCGTCCATTTCAGCGGGTGCCTTCTGTGCCCTGACCGATGATGGCACCGCCTATTGTTGGGGGAACAATGCAAACGCAAATCTAGGCAGCACCAGTTGTAGCCCTAGCTGTGTTGGTTCCCCCGTGCCAGCCTTTTACAGCACCCCCACCCTGGTGCCGGGAGGTTTCAAATTCAAAACGCTTTCCATGAACGGTACCGCTACCACCTGTGGCATCGTCGCAGCGGGCGGGAATGGGACGCCAGGAGAAATTCGCTGCTGGGGTAATCATACGGAAAACTCTCTTGGTAATAATAGTTTAGCGCAAAGTCGTAATTATGGCACACCACAGCTGGTGGGTGGTCCCGCCGCAACCATGGCGTTTTCAAAACTCTATAATCTGGGCTCGCGCTCGGGCTGTGCCCTCACTGCGGGATCGGGCGAAGCGTGGTGCTGGGGGCGCAGCTCCGAAGGGCAGATCGGCAATGGCGTCTATGTGGGTAACCCTAACCCCACGCTGGCCGCTGGCGGACAGACCTTCAGCAAGCTGAAATGGATTTCAAGCACCGCCGTCTGCGGGTTAACGAAGGGCAACACCAGCCGTGGCCGCGTTATCTGCTGGGGCGCCAGTGGTAATGGGCAATTGGGGCGCGGCAGCCTTGGCAGCGGCAATGGCTATACTTCAGCGCCCACCGTATCATTCGGGGACATCACTGGCAGCGGCGCAGCCGCCACCGCGCGGGTGGAAAATGGCCAGGTGGTGGGTGTCACGGTCACTGCTGGCGGCAGTAATTACACGGCACAGCCGAATGTGATCTTCACTGGCGGCGGCGGGGTGAATGCCGCTGCCAGCGCCGTAGTTTCCGGCGGCACCATTGTCGCTGTTCAGGTAAGAAACGCAACACCCGCCGCGCAGGAAGTTGCAGGCGGCCATGAATTCGTCGAGTTTTCATCCGGGAATCATAACAGTAACTCAACCGTCTGTGGCCTTAAAGCGGATGGACAGGCTTTCTGCTGGGGCAACAATGCCAACGGGGTCGGCGGGGCGGGCACCAGCAGCACTGCCTCCGGCTACGGCTACACGGTAGCGCCAACGGTTCATTTCGTCGCCGGCAGCGGCACTGGTGCAGCGGGTACGGCGGTGCTCGGTAGTGGTGGGGTCGTAAGTATCACGATGACCAGCGGGGGTTCAGGCTATGCGACCACTCCGGGCACGATAGTATTCAACGGTGGTGATGGGTACGGCGTTGCTGGCAGAGATGTTTTTACGGGCGGGCCCATCACCAGCTTCACCATCACGAACCCGGGTTCGGGTTATACATCACCGCCGACGGTAACAGTAAACCCCACCAATGCGACGATCGCAGGGCAAATTGCACCTTCGCCAGATCCATTCCCGCCTGGAACTTGTACCAGCACCATCAATGTGGGGCTTGGCACGGTCACCGGCATCACCTGCAGCAGTTATGGTGATTTCATCACCTCAGCAGCGGTCACGTTCAGTGGCGGCGGTGGCACTGGCGCCGCAGCAACCGCCAACATCAATCCGGATCGGATTGTTGCGGCACGCGTTACCTTGAATAATGCCAACATCCTGACTCCCACCGCCATTGGTGGCGCGTTGCGCTTTGTCAGCATCGGCACACAATCCGGTGCTATGCTGGGGATTGGCACGGATAACCGCCTGTATAGCTGGGGCAGCAACAATGGCAGCCAGTTTAATTTAGGCGTAGCGGGGGGGCCATTCAATGTGCCTACCCTCATCAATAGCTTCCTCAGGAACTCAGCAACCGGTGCAGGCGATACCACGGCGGCGGGCATCAGCTTCACGCGTGAGTGCGGCTCGTTCTGTGCCCTGGACGATCAGGGGAGATCCTACCGTTGGCGCGCGGATGTCGGCAATGGCCAAATTGGCAGTTTCTCTCGGCCATCGGCCACCTGCCCTACCACCCCCACTGCCCCGGCACCGGCCTGTAACTTCAGATGGACACAGCAAGCCCTCGCTGGCGCATCCAACTCCGTCTGCGGCATTGAGGATAACCCGACATTGAACTGCGCAGCACAGACCGTGAACTGGGGGGCCTGTACACAAACCATACGCGCTACCGTGAATGGCGAAGAGCTCGTGCTCTACGACATGACCCCGGCCGATCGTGGCTCCATCACCGCCACCTGTAACAAAGGCGCGCTCGTGCTCTCCGATGGCGAATGTGGCGGTGTTGCCTGTACCGCCGATGGCGCATCCTCAGGCGGCAACCCAGCCAACTGCTGTAACGGCGATTCGGATGGCAATGGCACCTGCGGCACGCAAGTAGGCGGATGTGGCCCAACAGATGACTCCGGCTCATGCACTGGCTTCAGCTGCAATATCTGTTGTAATGGCACCGCTGCCACTTGCGCTAATGGCACGGGCGGCGATGTTCCCCTTACCTTCGGTGCGGGTTGTGATGGCAGCCTATGTCCTGTCCCCACCAGCTGTGCTCCTACCCAATGCAGCAATAACACTATTGGCGGGACCGGCAACCTTGAATCCGCCGCCTGCAGCGGCTGTACCGACAATGGCATTACCGTCAAAACCATTGGCATCGGGTGCCAGCAACATCGCTGCGATAATGGCACCTGGACAAATCTCGGCTCGGGCGCACCCTGCCCGGTCGCCTCGGCGTGCTACTAGTTCTGCGCCTTTGTCTCATTTTAGCACTACAGTTAAGACTGCAGGTGTATGCGGATTGCCTTGATTTAATTCTTGTTTAACCTTCGCCTGAAATACGATACATTGCTGCCCATCAGGTGGGGTATGCGAGCAGAAAATAGCGTGAAACATGTAGCCGCACGGCGCGGGTTTTCGTTGATCGAGTTGGCGCTGGTGCTGGGCATCAGCGGCCTCATGCTCGGCTTTGTGCTGCAATCGCAGCAAAGTGCCGCGGTGGCCGATTGTTATGCCGCCACCAAACTGCAATTGCGCGATATCGATGGCGCGATTCAGCGCTTCGCACGCCAACGAGAGCGCCTGCCACTGCCCGCCGCGCGCAATGTTGGGGTCGAGGGCGTCACCTATGGCCGCGAAGCCAGTGGTGGCGCAATTGATGCCGCAGGCGGCGCCAGCTGGGGCGCGCTGCCATTTCAAGCCTTAGGCCTAGCGCCAAGCTATGCCAGCGATTGCTGGGGTAACAAGCTCACCTATGTCGTCACCACTGCCCTCACCACCAACGCCATATCCGGGGGCTATCTGGATTATAACATTGTAGGCAACATCACGGTGCGTAAGGATGCCAGCACCAACAGCAGCACCACTGCCGCCTATGCCGTTATAAGCCATGGCGAAGATGCGCTCGGTGCCGTGAAGAACAATTACAGCAGTGGCGCGAAGGGCTGGTGCACGGGCGCTGCCACCCTCGCTACCCAGAACTGCCTGGCCAACGCCGCGACCATCGCCAGCGCCACCTTCAATAACGGGAAGGATGCGGGGGCAAATTACTTTGATGATGTTATCGTTAGTCGTGGTAGGCCTGTTACACCCACCGTAAGTGGCACTAGCAATCTTTTTTGCTGGGGGACAGATTTCTTAGGATATGGTGCACTTGCAGATGGAAGTTTGGCGACAGGTGCCACGCATCAAAAACTGGCCCCAACGGCATCTACTTCTTCCTTACTTTTTGCCAAGCTCGCAGAAACCCAAGGTGATACATACTACAATTACCATATGTGCACGCTAACTTCGGATGGCACGCCGTATTGCTGGGGTTTGAATGCAAACGGTCAGTTGGGTGACGCGAGTACAACTAATCGGGCGGTTCCTACCGCTGTAAACACAACAGTCAAATTTGCCAAAATCTATGTCTTTGGTAACGTTACGTGCGGGTTGCAGCGCAACCTTGACGGATCGGTTGAGGGCACTCCCTATTGTTGGGGAGCCAGCATAAACGGCACAGGTGCCCAGCGCACTTCCCCCGTCGCGGTGAATGTTGGCGGCGCTAAGTTAACCATGATCACTGGCGGCTCAAATTCGAGTGGGCAGCCCATCCTGTGTGGTCTGGCAACGAATGGAGATGCCTATTGCTGGTCATCCAGCCACCGTGGAGACGGAACGAGCAGCGGCACGCTGCTCCCTACTTTGGTCACCGGCGGACGGAAATTTGCGGATATATTGGCAGGAGCGCCCACCTGCGGCATCACCAGCGCCGCGGATCCAGGTGGTGCTGGCGCCCTCTATTGTTGGGGGGCATTGGGTACATTCAATAACTCCACGCCCGCTACCTTATTTCCAGATGTTGCCATCGCTGGCATCAGTAATACCAACCCTGTTGTCGTCACCACCGCCACGAACCATGGTATGGCGGCTGGCGACCAATTCACCATTCGTCATGTCAAGGGCATGGGGTACATCAACGAACGCGCGACGGCATTCTGCACCGGTGTTGGCACACCGCTAAGCACTTGCACCGCTGCCAATACGCTCGCGCGTATTTTTAACACGAGCACGAATGGATCCGCCCGCTGGACCGTGACTGCCGGTAACTTTACTGCTAATACCATCACCATTCCCGGCCTGGATGGCACCACCCTTGGCACCTATACCAGTGGTGGCCGGCTGACAGCTTACTCCGTCAGTTCGCCGCGCCTGATGCCTTCATTTGGCATACCGTTTAGCAATTTTATTCGTACTAAAAGTAACTATTACGGCAGCATTGGCTTTGCAGCTCTCACCACAACCGGAAGGATGTTCAGTTGGGGCGATAATAACAACAATGAATTCGGCAACCCAAGTGCACTTGGCGCGGAATTGCCGCGCAAATTGCTGGGTGGCACTTACCCAACGCAAATGACTGCTACCAACCCGATAGTCGTTAATTCCACCGCTCACGGCTTGAGTGTGGGTGATGTTGTTTATCACAAGGCCGGGATAGGATTTGTGCAGATGGTGGACGGCCTCTACAGAGTCGGTTCGGTGCCCAATGCCAATCAGTTCACCTTACAGGATATGAACGGCAACAATATCGATGCGACTAGCTTCAGGAATTCGAGTGGAACGACCGCATGCTGCACGGGCGGAGATTTCTATCTGGTGGCCGACAACATCTGTTACCTTGATGCCAACACACGTATGAAATCATGCAATCAAAACCCACAGGCTCCCTTAGGTGTTTGCGTATCGGAATCGGGGGGTCAATGTACCTTCACATCGCCCGAAAAAGTGGCGATTGGCACTGCAACAGCTGCTATCACTAATGCAAATACGCAGATTGGCTGGATGAGCTATGCAGGCGATAACACCACCTCTACTCGCACATCACCCGTACTCATGAGAACATCTACTAATGCTACTTTACCCTTCAGCTTCGATAGGTTTCTGCCATTAAACATGGACAATATCACAGGGATGTGCGGCTTATCTACGGCCAATGATTTATATTGCTGGGGAGGTACAAATACCTCGGGCGTCTATGGCTCTGGTGATACCACTGCAGCTGCATTCCCGCGTATCGTAACAGGGGGGTTGAAATTCGCTTCTCTTGCTTACCTTTCTAATGGAAACTCATCTAACCAACATGGGGTAGTTTGTGCCCTCAAACAAACCTGTACTCCTGATGGTCAACCCTCGGGCGGCAACCCAGCCAGCTGCTGTAACGGCGATTCGGATGGCAATGGCACCTGTGGCACACAAGCAAGCTGTACGCCTTGCGTCACGTATCAAGGGTCCGAGTTAGATCTTTACGGGACGTTCAATGGTGGGGCGGGCTGCTGGAATTACACCAAAGCGGACTGCAGCACGGAAGGAGATGCCGCGCCGTGCGATGGTACAACCACCACCCCGCCGGCAGGATGGTCTGTTTGCCCCTGAGTAATATGAATTATTAGGGATTACTTCCCATGTAGAGTACTCAGGGAAGGTTTCTGTGCCACGGCACCACTGCCACCTGTCTAATACTTACAACGAACCTGCCTGCCAAACCCGCACCTGCTGTGACGTCAGGGTCACAGCGTCGAGGAACGCCATCGAAATGCTCCTCAGAATAGCGTAATGCCGTGCGGTTTGGTTAACGATTCGTTAAGGTGTTTTGGTATAGACTATAACATGCTGAGTAGTACCCCTCAGAAACTCAAACCATCGCTAAGGTGCCATGATGCGCGAACACTGCGTTTCCAGTTTTGGTTGGATGACCCGGAGTTGGGGAGCTGGTGAGGCGGCAAGCCGGCTGCGTCGTGCAGCGTTCTCGCTGCTTGAGCTGTCGGTGGTCATCATCATCATCGGGGTCATTGCCGGGGTGGCATTGGGCCTCAAGCAATCCGGCGCCGATGACTGCGTGGGCAGCACGAAGGAACAACTGGCCCAGGTCGATGCTGCGATTCGCGGCTATGTCGCCAAGCATGATCGCTTCCCCCGTCCGGCGATACGTACTGCCGGGGTCGAGGACACCCAGTATGGCCGCGAGGCATCCGCCGCGAGCCTTGATAGCAATGGCGGTGTACTGTTCGGGGCGCTTCCCTTCCAGGCGCTTGAGCTGCCCCCAAGCTATGCCGGCGATTGCTGGG
>CAZOFC010000099.1:0-7658 GCA_964578965.1 uncultured Azospirillum sp. | reverse complement strand
AGTTGAACTTCCGACCTCACGCTTATCAGGCGTGCGCTCTAACCACCTGAGCTACGAACCCATTTCCTTGAAGGAGGCCGTCTTTTAGGCAGTTGGGGCCCGCTTGTCAAGCGTTGCGCGCGGGTAATGGAAGTTTCAGCGAAATGCCGGGCAGTTAAGCGGCGCGGGCGTTAATGCGCTTGGCGTGAGGGGCATCCTTCATGGCCAGGCGCACAAACCATTCCGTAATGGATTCGGGGGTGGGCAGGGTGGCTGGGTCCTCCCCCGGGAAGGCTTTGGCACGCATGGCGGTGGCGGTGGCGCCAGGGTCGATGATATTGGCGCGCACGGCGGTCATCGCCACTTCGGCGGCGTAAGTGAGGGTGAGGTTCTCAAGCGCGGCTTTGCTCGCGGCATAGGGCCCCCAATAAGCGGTGGCGCGCTGAGCCGCGCCCGAGGTGACCATCATCACCCGCCCGGCATCCGAAAGGCGCAACAGGGGGTCGCAGGCGCGCAGCAGGCGGGCATTGGCGATGACGTTGATGGTAAATACATCCTCGACTTCGCTGGGCGATGCGTGGGCGAGGGGCGAAAGCGTGCCAAGGGTGGCGGCATTGCCGACGAGAATATCGAGCTTGCCAAAGCGCTCATAGATCTGCGCACCAAGTGCGTCGATCATATCCATTTGCCGTAAATCGAGCGGCACAATGGTGGCCGGGGTGCCGGTGATGCGTTGGATTGCATCATCCACCGCTTCAAGGCCACCGATGGTGCGGCCAGTAAGGATGACATGCGCCCCCTCGCGCGCGTAGTGCTGGGCAACGGCGGCACCAATGCCGCGCGAGGCACCGGTGATGAGGGCGATTTTGTTTTCAAGACGTTTCATAGGCCTTCGCGTTTAGCAGTTACACACCAGACTGTCACCCCGGGTTTTTCCCGGTCCACGCTACTTAAAAGAAAGATGGATCCCGGGACAAGGCCGGGATGACAAGGCTCATGCCACTTCTTTCACGAATAAATCGCGCTGGCTGCCGCCAATGCCGCTTGCGTTGTCGGTCAGGGCGATGGGGTAATCACCGGAGAAGCAGGCATCGCAATATTGTGGTAGTTCGTTGTTACGTTTGGCTTCGCCCACGGCACGGTAAAGCCCATCCATGGTGAGGAAGGCGAGCGAATCGACGCCGATGATTTTTGCCATTTCCTCGATACTGTGCTGGGCGGCCATGAGTTGTGATTTCTCGGGCGTATCGACGCCGTAAAAGCAGGGGTTGGTGGTCGGTGGGCTTGCGATACGCATGTGCACTTCGCTCGCACCCGCCTCGCGCACCATGGTGACGATTTTTTTGGACGTCGTGCCGCGCACGATCGAATCATCGACCAGCACCACGCGCTTGCCTTTGAGCAATGCACTATTGGCATTGTGCTTGAGCTTCACGCCGAGGTGACGCACCGATTCGGAGGGTTCGATGAAGGTGCGGCCGACATAATGGTTGCGGATGATGCCCAGATCAAACGGGATGCCAGCGGTTTGGGCATAGCCAATCGCGCCGGGGACGCCCGAATCGGGCACCGGCACCACCACATCCGCTGCGACGGAAAACTCACGCGCGAGCTCGGCACCGATGCGCTTTCTCACCTCATAGACGCTCTTATCCTGCATGACGGAATCAGGCCGCGCGAAATAGACATACTCGAAGATGCAGAAGCGGCGCGGCTGCGCCGTGAACGGGAACAGGCTGCGCACGCCCGCAGCATCGACGATGACCATTTCACCTGGGGCAATATCGCGCACATAATCGGCGCCAATGATATCGAGTGCGCAGGTTTCCGAGGTGAGGATATGGGCGTCGCCCAATTTGCCAAGCACCAGTGGGCGCACGCCGTTTGGGTCACGCACGCCGATGAGGGATTCGGGCGAAAGGATGACGAGCGAATAGGCGCCCTCGACTTGTTTCAAGGCATCGATGATGCGGTCTTCGATCGTGGGTGCGGTCGAGAGGGCAACGAGATGCACCATCACTTCGGTATCAGAGGTCGAGGCGAAAATGGCGCCGCGGGCGATAAGGTCGCGCCGCTTGGTCATGGCGTTGGTGAGGTTGCCGTTATGGGCAAGGGCAAAGCCACCCAGCGCGAGGTCGGCATAAAACGGTTGCACGTTGCGCAGCAAGGTTTCACCCGTGGTGGAATAGCGGTTATGGCCAATGGCCGCGGTGCCGCGCAGGCGGCTCATCACCGCCGCATCCGAGAAATTATCACCGACGAGGCCAAGCGCGCGGTGCGCGTAAAAATGTTGGTCGCCGTAACTGACGATGCCGGCGGCCTCCTGCCCACGATGCTGCAGGGCGTGCAGCCCAAGCGCGGTGTGCGCGGCAGCATCGGGCGTGCCGGAAATACCAAAGACGCCGCATTCATCGTTAAATTTATCGTACATAGGAAAGCCTATCTGAGATTTTCTTCGCGCAGGCGTTGCTGCAGCTCCTCGATGGAGGGGGTGCGGCGGTTGATATCGTTTTCACTGGGCAGGTCACTGGGCAGTTTTTGAATCGCATTCTTGATGGAATCGCTCGTGTTTTTGAGGGCATCCGCATCGAGAGGTTTTTTGTCGGTAATGGCTTTGAGTGCTTCGGGCGTCAGGGTGCCGACCCATTTCGCCACTTTGGCGATATGCGGTGCGGCATAGGAATCCTTCACCGCTTTGGGATAGTCTTTCTCGGTGATCACAACGGTCATCACATGGTAGCCGATGGCAATCATCAGGATGCCGCGTGCGCTGCCAAAGCACAGCCCCATCAAATTATCGAACAGGCCGACTTTAGCGCCGGGCTTGAGCACTTTGATGATGAAGCCGCTGATAATGGAAAAGATGAGCACGCAGCCAAAGAAGAGAAGCACCGAGGCAATGCCGTTCGCAATCACTGGGCTTGGGATGTGTGGTTCGAGCATTTTGCTGACGGTAGGCAGCGCACGCAGGGTGATGATGGAAGCGCCAAGCCAACCAACGAGTGAGAGAAACTCGCGCACAAAGCCACGAAAGAATGCCATCAGTGCCGACAGGCCTACAATCGCCAGCACACCCAAATCAAAGACGTTCAGTGTAATATCAGCCATAGGGTTTCAGCCATTAGCGGTTAACAATGTGTGGTTAGCCATGCTCTAGCATGAATCGCACGAGCCCGTCTACATGGGCGACGCGCCCGACGCGGTCGGGGGCGATATTTTTTTCAGGTGAGGCGCTTGGGATAATGGCGCGGGCAAAGCCGAGGGCGGCGGCTTCCTTGAGGCGCGTATCCGTGCGGCTGACGCTACGAATTTCCCCGGTCAGGCCAATTTCGCCAAAGCCCACCAAGCTGTTTGGCAATGGTTTATCCAGCAGGGCGGAAAGTAGCGCCATCGCCACCGCCACATCCGCCGCAGGTTCCGTGATTTTGAGGCCACCCGCGACGTTCAGGAACACTTCCTTATCGGCAAAGCGCATGCCGGCACGGGTCTCCAGCACCGCGAGAATCATGCTCAGGCGCGCATTGTCGTAGCCCACAGTGGCGCGGCGCGGTGTGCTCATGGTGGAGGGGGAGACGAGGGCCTGAATTTCAATCAGCAGCGGGCGTGTGCCTTCCATCCCGGCAAACACGGCCGCACCGCTGACCGGTTGCTCACGCGCATGCAAAAATAGGGCGCTTGGGTTCTTCACTTCCTCAAGCCCCGAATCGCTCATGGCAAACACGCCGATTTCATCCGTCGCGCCGAAGCGGTTTTTGACAGAGCGCAGGATGCGGTAATATTGGCCGCGGTCGCCCTCGAAATAGAGCACGGTATCGACCATGTGCTCGAGCACGCGGGGGCCCGCAATCTGGCCGTCCTTCGTCACATGGCCGACGAGGATGAGGGAAAAGCCACGTTTTTTGGCAGCGCGAATCAGCTCATGGGTGCTGGCGCGCACCTGCGCGACGGTGCCCGGTGCCGAGTCGAGTGAATCCACGAACATGGTCTGAATCGAGTCAATGACGACGACATCGGGCGCTTGGCCGTTATCGATGCTTGCGAGAATTTCGCGCACCGACGTGGCGGTGGCGAGCTGAAGCGGCGCATTGCTGAGGCCCAAGCGCTGGCTGCGCAGTTGAATCTGCGCGAGGGATTCCTCGCCCGAGATGTATAGTACGTTTTTTCCTGAAGGGGGTATCACCCCCTTCGCGCTAAGTGGCGCTGACCCCCTCCCTTCGGGCTCGCCATGGGAGGCTACGCGAAGCGAGGAATGGCCACCCGCGAGAATCGCCGCCGCTTGCAGCAGTAGGGTGGATTTGCCGATGCCTGGGTCACCACCCAGCAGAATGGCCGAGCCCTCGACCAGCCCACCGCCTAGCACCCGGTCGAGCTCTAAAATACCGGTGCTTTCACGGGCATGGGGGGCAACCGTATCGGCAAGGCTTGCAATCTCAAGACCTTTGGATTTCCCGGGCTTCATGCCCTTTGGGGTAACGGTGATGGATTCTTCAACAATCGTGTTCCATTCACCGCAGGATTCGCAGCGCCCAGCCCATTTGGCGCTGACTGCCCCGCAGGATTGACACACATAGTGGTTGGAATTTTTGACCATGCGCGAACCCTAGCCACAGGTAACTCGATGCGCAACTGCAAAGCTATTGTTACGGAGTGCGGTCTTTTTTGGTTGGTGGCACTGTCTTCGTTGCCACTACCTCAGCGCCAGCTTGACTGACGGTGGTTGAATCAGCAAGGTTATAGCCGTAAGTCGCGACGCGTGCCCGTGATTCATTGTAGAGCTGGTTGAGATCTTTCAATTTAAATAAGGGCGGAAAGAGATCGCGGCGCGTTTCATATAATTTTTTGACAAGCTGTAAGCCATCAATCGCGCCATAATCCGGGTGCAGCACACTCGCTTTCTCGGCGGAGGCGCCTTCTGTATTTGACAGAAGAAGCATCATTTTCTTGTTGTTGGGCGCCTTGTCATGGATGCCGCGCTGGTCAGCGACCGTAATGGCATCGCGCGTGTAGGCGGCACCGCCAACCCCTACGATCACCCCCTCATTATCGAAGGTCTGATCCACGAGCACACCGGCCAGATCAATCGATTGTCCCGGCACGTGAATCATATGGCTCAGGTGTTTATAGGAATGGCTGCCGTCGAAATTCGGGTTCACATACAGGCCAACGTTATATAATTCTGGTCGGCCATTTTCCTTGCGCGCCTCGTTTGATTCGCGCAGCGACTGGTTGATTACTTTACTCAGGCCAACCTTTTTGTTGCGACCTTGCACGATGTAGCATTGATCGCCCAGAGCGTGAATGAGCATATCGATCGCAATGGCACTTTCTCGCTGTTGGCCTTTCGATAGACGCTTCCAGCTTGCACCCGAGGCACCAATGATGGTGACAGGGAATTTATTGGCCAGTTCTGGTGCTTTTACGCCTGGTTCGATCATCGTGACCTGATCGGCTTTCAGCTTTGCATTGATTGCCTGATCATCCATGATCTGTGTTTCAGGGACAACGGCTTTGGGCACTTGCGCGATGCGCTCGGCGATGTTGGTAAGCCAAGCAGTTTTGCCTTCAGCGCTATCCCACCCCGGGATGGCCGCCTCAGCCGCTTTAGAGTAGTTTCGCAAGTGCTCAACCAAATGCTGTTGATGTTCACGCAATGCTTTGAACCCTTCATGATCGAGGCCCGCAAAGTAAGCGCTCAGACCCAGCTGGAGTGCGTCGGTCTGATACATGCCTGCCGAGTCGGAGCTGACGACAAAGGGAATCTTATTTTTTACTAGCATGTCGAAGGGCAGTTGGCGCACATCATCGATGTTGTTGAGCGCAATATTCGAGGAGGGATTGAGTTCCACCGTCACGCGGTTGCCGAGTTTTTTACACAAGGCAAGGGTTTCATCATCCATGCCATAGACGCCATGGCCGACAAGAAACTTGAGGTTTGGATATTTCACGGCAATTTTGAGGAAGTCTTTGACGTTGTCGTGGTTCTTATCGTTCTCACCCGCATGGACGCGGATAAAGGAGCCGGGTTTGTGGGTGTTCGCCCAGGCTGCATATTCATCGAGCATATCAATGAATTCTGCAGTCTTGTTGCTCTCATAGCCCAACATATCGACGCCCATGACGTAGGGGCTATCCAGAAGAATTTTCGCCTTTGCGAGGGCTTCTTCGATTTTCTGTGAGGGCTGCACGCGCGGAATGCCCACCATGTAACGCTGGGCAAATCCTTGCGTTTGGGCATCCCCTTTCAGTTCCTCGACCGCCGCATGCAGTGGCCCAAGAAGTGATGGCTTCTCGATGCCTACAAAAGAGGTGAGTGCGGTATCAATCCCTTGAGTCGCATATTCCTGGGCTTCTTTTTTGCGGATAGCGACGGTCAGCGAGTCGTCTTTACTTAAGGGGTAACGAAAGCGATTGCCTTCGTATTCGAGATTCGGGAAGGTTGATTGTCTATCCGCGCGGAGTGACATTTGCGCGGCCAGTTTTTTCAAATCCGATTTGCTTAGGGCATGTAAGTCTGCCGCCTCGACAGTTTCTGGATAGACACCGCCAGCAGGCTCGAGCGGCGGGAAAGGTACGCGCGGAATATCTTTGCGACTTTTGCTTGGAATAGCATGGTAACTCGTATCGATACCCGCCAAACGCATTAGCGCGATGGGATAATAATAAGGTTTTTGGCGCATCGCCACTTCAAGCAGTGCCATGGCGCTGATTTGGCCCGAGCTGTGGGTATGAATATCGGTGAAGACTGCACGCTTAGCCTCATCGAGCAAGGCCTCATTTTCTTCAAAGCTTAGCCCTTCACGGTGCTGTGCATAGGGCTGGCATTGATAAAAATTACCAACCCGACGCGTTTCATCAACAATCAGCGGACGATGTGCGATCATCGTTAAATTGCCCGTATTGCTGATTCTGTAGGTGCCAATAGGCTCGTTGCCCATGCGCAGGGTGAATTCGCGGCTGACTTGCGGAAAAGTAACGCTAAAATCGCGGTACTTCGGCTTGTTTGCCCCAGTCTCTACCCCGTGAGGGGCAAGATTAAGCTGGTTGATGACGTTTTTGGGAAAGCGCAGCCAATCAGCATCCGGATTCTCAAAGGTGACCTTCAGCTCCAAGCTTGCAGGGTCATACTCAAGCGTCAGCCCGTAAAGGTCGTTATAATCGAGTTCATGTCGAATGCTTCCCATCAGGGTACTATACTAGCATGGAGCTAACGAAATATGAAGATTCAATGAAATTGATGCAATTCAGGGGCTAACCCCGTTTAAATTCATTGGTAATCGGCCCTTCCGCGCGGCCATGGACAAACTGCTCGACATAGGGGTTGCCGGAGTTGTCGATGGCGGAAACCGGCCCGTCCCAGATGATTTTACCCTGATAAATCATGGCGACACGGCTGGCGATTTTGCGCACCGAGCTCATGTCATGGGTGATGGTGACGGCGGTGGAGCCCAGTTTTTTAACGCAACTGACAATCAGCTCATTGATGACATCGGCCATGATGGGGTCAAGGCCCGTCGTGGGCTCATCGAAGAACAGTAAATCGGGGTTTGCGGCAATGGCACGGGCGAGGCCCACACGCTTTTGCATGCCCCCCGAGAGTTCGGAAGGTAGCAGGTCTGCCACTTCGGGCTTCAAGCCAACGGCTTCGAGTTTTTCAATCGCGAGCTCGCGCGCCTGTTCGG
>CAZOFC010000098.1:0-7686 GCA_964578965.1 uncultured Azospirillum sp. | reverse complement strand
GCTTAAGGGATTGAATGCCCAATGTGAAATATGCACGCATCCCTCACGCATAGCAGCGCGCGCCGTAAGTGCAAGGGGGTTGGTAGTGTTACCTACCCCGTGGAGAGCGGCCTGAGCCCCCCCGCACAGCTACTTGGGGACCGCCCGTTAGTTCATGATAGTTCATCATATCACGGACGATTTCCTCGGCGAATGCTTGCAGGTACTTCACATTGCGCAAATCGTCGTAATCACCCTTCTTCTGGCCCGCGCCATTTTGCAAAAATCCGGTTTCTACAAGCGCTGCTTCTGTGACGTGAATACCGCGTAGCATGGCAAGGTTCCTCATCCGAGATGGATTGATATTTCCGCTGGTATCACGAAATCCCTTGTCGTAGGCGATATCCCACTCGCGGCCATCCTCACTTTGAATTGCCTTGCGCGAGTTGGCGGCAAGCATGCGACCAAAACGCCTAGTATCGGCAGGGGCACCTGTTTGAATGTAAATCTGGGTGCCATTTGCCGCCTCATTTGCGGCGTGATTAACGTGGAATGACACGTACAAGTCAGCATTATTTGCTGCGGCAATACGAAAATCAAAGGCATCCGCTTTTGTTGCAACTACGGGCGCGCTTGAGAAGGTTTTCGTGGTACGCGTGACAATCACGTCATATCCATTATCTGCGGCATACTCGGCCGCATAATTGGCCATGCGCAGGGTGATGTTCGCTTCGCTGATATCATCTTTTCGATTATGAGGTGTGCCGTTATCGGAGCTTGTCCCATTATCCGGCGTTCCTGTGTTAGGGTATTCAATGCCATGCCCTGCATCAAAGGCAAACACGGGATGGCCCGGCCGGGGCTGGAAACGCAGTCCTTTATAATCTGGGTTAGCGCGACGCAATGCTGCATCCTGCTGTGGTGAAAGTAAAATGGGTTCAACTCCAATCACCCGGCCCTGTGCATCCTTTTTAGGGCGCATGTTCGGAACATAGCGCACTTCGCCGGTGGTATCGTTGGTGGCGAGCTGGGTGGTGGGGTCCATATGCCAGATGTGGCCGCGCTCTTGTCTTGCACCGGCGGCAGCGGGTTCTCTTACGCGGCGTGCGCCCATGTCAAAGGTAAGGTCGGGTAGCGCGTCCTTCAAATCGCCCAAACCTTGCAAAAGCCTCTTTATCTCTTCCGTCATGCCGTGACCTTTTTGTGGATGATTGCCCCAGTTTAGCCGCGAACCCCTTAAAAAAACGTAAATGGGCTGGCGCTGGCGGATTTGCTGAGGTAAGTGCGATGGCCTATGCAATCCATTGTCTGGCTTCGCCGCGATCTGCGGCTTCATGACCATGCGGCGCTCGCCACCGCGCTTCAGGGGGGCGGGCAGGTGCAGCCCGTGTTTGTGTTCGATACCGAAATTCTGGCACGATTCAGTAATAAGCAGGACCGCCGCTTGGTGTTTTTGGCCGAGGCGCTATGCCATATCGATGCGCAATTGAAAGCGCGCGGCGGGCGGTTGCTGGTGCTGCATGGAAGCGCGCGCGAGGTGATACCTAAACTCGCCATGGCGCTATCTGCGCAGGGTGTTTTCTCGGCCGAGGATTTCGAGCCCGCTACCCGCGCCCGTGATGCGGCCGTGAAAGCGGCACTGCCAGCTACCACACGCTTTGTGCAGGTGCTTGACCACTTGATTCATGCCCCACAAAGCATGCTTAAAGGCGATGGCACGCCCTATAAGGTATTCACGCCGTATTATAAGCTGTGGCGCAGCAAGCTGGGGCCAAGTGATTATGCTCCTTACGAGGTCAAGGATGCTGGCCGCTATGCGGATGCGGCGGCGAATTTCAATGCAGTCAAGGCGGCGGACCTTACCCGGGTGGATCTTGATGCTGGCCCGGCATCGCTGCTGGAACAGATTGGCTATACCTACACGAAGGATGCGCTGTGGCGGGTGGATGATGTGGCCGAGCGCCTGCGCAGCTTCATTGCGCATAAGCTTGACGCATACCCCACCGCGCGCGACCAGTTGCCGACCATTGGCACGAGCCAGCTTTCGCCTTACTTACGTTTTGGCTTAGTCAGTATCCGTGAATGTGTGGCGGCGGCGCTTGAGGCAGGAGGCGGTGAAAAATGGATTGCCGAGCTTGGCTGGCGCGAATTTTATGCCGCGATTCTCTACCATTTCCCGCATGTGGTGACTCAGGAATTCAACGAACTCTATCGCAACGGGGCCATTCCTTGGAACCGCGATGAGAAGCAGATCGAGGCCATGTTTACGGGCCAAACCGGTTACCCGGTGATTGATGCCGCGGTGCGTGAGTTGCTAGAGACAGGCTTTATGCATAACCGTGCGCGCATGATTGTGGCATGCTTTGCCAGCAAGGATTTGCTGCTCGATTGGCGCGCGGGGGAGGAATTCTTCGCCCAGCACCTCATGGATTATGAATTGGCCAGCAATAATGGCGGCTGGCAGTGGTCGTCGAGCACGGGGACGGACGCAGCACCTTATTTCCGTGTGTTTAACCCCACCTTGCAAAGTAAGCGCTTTGACCCAGACGGGCAGTATATTCGGCGCTATGTGCCTGAACTAAAAGGGTTATCGAAGGCGGATATTCATGCGCCGTGGGAATCGCCCCTGACCAAGCCTGCCAATTACCCCTTGCCGATTGTTGACCATGCAACTGCCAAAGAGCGGGCGGTGGCGGTGTTTCGCGCTGCTGGAAATCGTAAGCAATAGGGCGATGGCGGAAATGTTGCGCAACCTTGCGCGAATGGGGCTTGACAGGGGGGGCAAAATGCGCAAAAAAGCGCCCCTTAAATCAATAGGGGGCCATCATGGCTAAAAAAGCTACTATTCTTGTGAAACTTGAGTCCACCGCGGATACCGGGTTCTTCTACGTGAAGAAGCGCAACCCACGCAAACAGACTGAAAAGCTCGCGTTCAAAAAATACGATCCCGTCGCGCGCAAGCATGTCGAGTTCAAGGAAACCAAGCTGAAATAAGGGTAAGCCTTAGCGGCCTTGCCGCGTTTAGGCTCCCCTAATCCCCGCGAAGGCGGGGATCTCATCCCGTGTGGATACAATGGAGTACTTCCAATGATTCGTCTCGTTTTAGCATCGATACTTGCGCCTGTTTCGGCATTCGCTGAAGAGGTGGCCGTGGCGACTGACAGCGCTGCCGCTGCAACCGTGCCTGCGGGCTCGCCGCTTGCGAGCGTACTGCCGTTGGTGATGATCTTTGTGGTGTTCTACTTCCTGCTCATCAAGCCCCAGCAGAAGCGTATGAAAGCCCACCAAGCAGCCCTCGCGGCCTTGAAAAAAGGTGATAAGGTGGTGACCGGTGGGGGAATCATTGGTAAAATCACGAAATTGAACGATGCGGAAACCGTGACCGTTGAAATCGCCAGCGGTGTGGAAGTGACGGTGGCGAAGGCGACCATCAGCGGGTTAGTGGGCGCACCATCGGCTGCCCCAGTGGCCGACAAGAAGAAAGCCTCGGGCAACAAGAACGATAATACGCTTCCCAGCCGCGATAAGATCGCCAACGACAACTAGTCGGCCAACTTCACGGATTTGACGCATATACGTCACTAAACTGTCATCATTTTGCGGCACACTGCTTGTGGAAACGAAGCAGAGTGACCAGTGCCGCGCACGCCCCACAGACCGCTGAGAATATCCTACTGCACGACCTGCAAAGGCCGCCTGCACCACTTGCAGCAGACATTGCCCGCCAACCTGAAAGCAGAGGAGGGTAACCCGAATGTGGAGTTCGTGGTGCTTGATTATGGCAGCGAGGATGGGCTGGGCGATTGGATAAGAAGCAATTTCCAGAAGGAAATCGATTCGGGGCGACTTGTCTATGCACGCACCGAAGCCCCCTATTTCAAGATGGCGCATGCCAAGAACATGGCGCATCGTTTGGCCAATGGCGACGTGCTGTGCAATCTCGATGCGGATAATTTCATTGCAAAGGATTTCTCGACTTACCTAAGGGGGCATTTTGAAAAGCACCCCGATACAATTCTTGGGGCTGGACTTTTGACCCGCGCATTCAAAAACACTGCCAAGCTCGACGGCATTTCCGGACGGATGGCATACATGCGTAAGTCATTTGGACAACTGGGCGGGTATGACGAGGCATTCAAAGGGTGGGGTGGGGAGGATATCAACTTCAAACTGCGCGGGCGTGATTTAGGATTGGCATATAAAGCGATTCCAAACGCGATGCTTGGTAGTGTCATTACCCATTCAAACGAAGAGCGTATGAATCATCTTCATCCCTCGACACTGGCAGCTTCGCATAGTGCGGTCAAGCGCGGTGGGTTAGAGAAATTTGGTTCCGTCATCGCTCGCCAGTTAGTCAGGGCGCGGGCGAACAGTAATCCCCCCGGCTGGTTTGGCTGTGGAGAGGTGCAGATTAATTTCTCAGACAGCGTGACGCGCATCAAGCCAATCGGTGTCAGCTTGCCTGTGCCTCGTTTTGTTCAAAAGGCGTTGGAGCGTGAAGTAGCGGAAGCCTGGCCTGCAGATAACCCACCGCAGGCGAGCCGGCGTGAGCCATGGGCAACGTCATGCACAGGCGAACGCCCTCCTCAGGCGCATCGGCGCTAAGCACTTGTCAGTCATTGGTAAGCCTGTATAGATACCTGCTCACACAAGTTAGCAGGTGATTATGCTCGATTTCCCACGTTGGAAAATGGTGATGGTGATGACCATCACGGCGTTTTTTATGTTCACGGCGCTACCCAATGCGCTGAAACTTCCAAACTTCCTGCCGCAGGCGACCATGCCGCTTGGCCTTGACCTGCGCGGCGGCTCGCATTTGTTGCTCGAGCTTGATTTTGATACCTATAAGCGTGAGCATTTCACCAACACGCGCGATGCATTGCGCGAGGCGTTGCGCAATGCCAAGGTGGGCTATACCGACTTGCGCGCGAGCGGCAATGAAGTGTCGCTGCGCATTCGCCCTGAAACAGTGGGCGAGGGCGTGAAGCTGGATGATATTTTTCGCAAAATTGACCCCGATTTATCGACCGAAGAGAAGGATGGGCTGACGCGTTTTTATTACGAGGAAGCGAAATTAAAAGCGCTGCAATTGCGCCTGCTTGAGCAATCGATCGAGATCGTGAACCGCCGCGTGAACGAGACGGGCACGAAAGAGCCCATCATTCAGCGCCAAGGCAGCAACCGCATTGTGGTCCAGGTGCCCGGCCTTGCCGACCCGGCGGAGCTGAAAAAGCTGCTCGGCAAAACCGCGAAGATGACATTCCACTTGGTGAATGAGGATGTCTCGGCCGATGCCACGGCGCGTGGCGTGGTGCCCTCGGATACGATGATTTTGCCATCCGATAAGGCACCGAGCGAAGCGCAAGCGGGCTTTCCCACCCAATATGCGGTGTTCAATCAAGTCGCGCTTGGCGGGGAGCTGCTGACCAACGCGAATGCCTCGTTCGCGGATGGGCTGGCGGTGGTTGAGTTTCAGTTCAACACGCTTGGCGCGCAGAAATTTGGCGATATCACGCAAGCCAATATTGGCCGCCGTTTTGCCATTGTGCTGGATAATAAGGTGATCACCGCACCGGTGATCCGCACCGCGATTTTGGGCGGGCGCGGCATCATTGAAGGCAATTTCACCACCGAATCGGCAAATGAGTTGGCGCTGCTGCTGCGCGCAGGTGCGCTGCCCGCTCCACTGAATGTGATCGAGGAGCGTTCCGTCGGCCCAAGCCTTGGTCAGGATTCCATCAACGCCGGGGTGCTGGCAGGCGCGCTTGGTATTGGCCTTGTGGCGGTGTTTATGTTTGTTTCCTATGGCCTGTTTGGCATGTTTGCGAACCTTGGCTTGGCGGTGCATCTCATCACCGTGATTGGGGCGATGTCACTCATTCAAGCCACGCTCACTCTGCCCGGGATTGCCGGAATTGTGCTGACCATGGGCATGGGGGTGGATGCAAACGTGCTGATTTTCGAGCGTATCCGCGATGAAATCCGCTATGGCAAAAGCCCGATTGCGGCGATTGAATCGGGCTTCAAGCTTGCGTTCGGCACCATCTTTGATTCCAACATCACCACGCTGATTGCGGCAAGTTTGCTGTTTGCGCTGGGTGCGGGGGCGGTGAAGGGCTTTGCCGTAACGCTGACCATCGGCATTCTTAGCTCGATGTTCGCCTCGGTATTATTCTGTCGCATGCTGGTCGTTATCTGGGCGCGGCGCACCAAGCCGAAGCGGATTCCGATTTAGTCATCAGTCACTAGTCTCCAGTCACCAGTCGCCAGAAAATAGTATTCAGTGGCAACTGTGTGCCCTATATTCCTTACTCACTAGTGACTAGTGACTGGAGACTGACTATGCAGGATATGATGCCACAACTGGGTGCCGGGGCACAGCTGGTGCGCGCCTATGGGCCGGAGGGCTTTCGCATTGGCCAGGATATCCATGCGGGGCATGTGCTGGTGTTGCCTGCCCAGACCGTGGCGTGGAGCGGGGAACTCACCATCGCGGCGCTGGCGCCGCTACTCAGCGCCGACCCAGCAACGGAAATCATTATCATCGGCACCGGCAAACGGCATGAAATGATTGCGCCAGAGCTTAAGCGCGCACTCAAGGAGCGCGGGGTCGGCATCGACACGATGGATACGGGTGCTGCCTGCCGCACGTTTAACGTGCTGCTGGGCGAAGGCCGCCGCGTGGCGGCAGCGTTGCTGTTGCCTTAGGATTAATGCCTACACGCGCTCAAGACGAATATCGACTTCGCGATCGACATAGGTCCACTCTTCGCTCGCGCGGAGGGTTTTGACCAGTTGCTCGAACGCCTCGGCGTGCTCGGGTGCATACTCAAACCAGGTGAGGAAATCGAACGGTTCGCCAATGTCGTGGCAATGGTGTAGCTGGCGCGCAATCGCTGGCAGATAGGGCATGCTGTTGGCGGTGTGGTGCGATTTGGTTTCGAAAATATCGCGGCGTTCCTCCTGCGAAAGCGCCCACCACGCTGCATTTTTCCGAATGGGAATGAGAGCGGCGCGAGTGGCTTCGGGGCGACCCAAGCCCGCCTGCACGGCCTGAAGTTGCGCTTTCTCATCGCGTGTGACGTAGCGCGTGTTGCTGGTGACCCCGCGTAAGGTCCAGTGAGTGGCTTCGGGCGATGCTTCACCTGGATGGTAGACGGCAAGGTTTTTTGCAAGGGCAAGGGATTCGCCGACGACAGCATTTACCGAAAGAATCTTCCATTGGCCGCTATCGCCTGCGCTGAAATGGGTCAGGCGGCTGCCTAGGTTAGCAAGTTCGTTCATGGTCTGGCTCCCATGTGGGTTATTGATGCTGACGGCGCTGCGCCCAATGTCAACGCTTGCGACAAACGTGACACCCAGCGCAGCCTGAAGAAACCTGCGCCGCGAGATAGAACGCAAGCCTTACGCCGCGACTTTGAACTGCTGACCGGCGAAATTCGCGTTCGCGAACTCCCAGTTGATGAGTTTATCGAGCACGGTTTGCACGAAATCCGGACGGCGGTTCTGGAAATCGAGGTAGTAGGCGTGCTCCCACACATCGCAGGTGAGGATGGCGGTTTCGCCATGTGCGAGCGGCAGGTCGGCATTCGCGGTTTTGGTGATTTTGAGTTTGCCTGCAGCATCCTTCACCAGCCATGCCCAGCCCGAACCGAATTGGGCGAGTGCTGCGGCCTTGAAATCGGCGGCGAATTTCTCGTAGCCGCC
>CAZOFC010000097.1:2358-7909 GCA_964578965.1 uncultured Azospirillum sp. | reverse complement strand
TTAGTTTTCCGCTGGTCGCCAAGCCGGATAAGGGCTGCCGCGGTGCTGGGGTGCGCCCCCTCTACACTGAGGCCGATCTTGAATCCTATGTTTCCCACTTCCCCGAGCAAACCGACTTCGTGATACAGCGCATGGTCGATAGCGAAGGCGAGGCTGGCGTCTTCTACGTGCGTGAGCCGGGCATGGCCAAGGGCCGCATCCTCTCTCTCACCTTGAAATATTTTCCCTATGTGGTGGGTGATGGCGCAAGCACCCTGCGCACCCTAATTGCGAGTGACCCCCGCGCCTCGCGCCTCTCTTCCATTTATCTGCCGCGCTTTGCATCAACGCTCGACAGCATTCCTGCCGCGGGCGTTGCAGTGCGCCTCGCCTTCGCTGGTAACCACAGCAAAGGTACCATTTTTCGCAATGGCAATGCCTTCATCACCCCCGAGATGACCGCGATGTTCGATCGCCTCTCGCAAAAAATTCCGGGCTTCCATTTCGGCCGCTACGATATCCGCTTCGATGATTTTGCTGCCCTGTGCCGTGGCGAGGAAGCGTTCAGCATCATCGAGATCAACGGCGCCGGGGCGGAATCGACCCATATCTGGGATGCCAATAACTCCCTGCTGCACGCCTGGCGCGATCTCATCACCCAATGCCATCTGGCCTGGAAAATCGGTGCCGCGCACCGCAATGCTGGTGCAGTCGCTCTCACCCCAGCCGCCCTGTGGGCCGATTACCGCCACGAAAAACGCATGACCAAACTCTATCCATCGACCTATTGAGCTGCTTATGACCGAGACCCAAACCACCACCGTCACCCCACTCGACGCCACCACCCATACCAATGCTATCCTCGATGGCCTCGCCACCTCGGTGCGTGATCTGCTCACCGTCACCACCTTGCCGGTGCATGCCTATCGCTTCAGCGCGCAGGGCCAATCCTCCATCGGGGCGCATGTGCGCCATGTGCTCGAATTCCTGCAAGTGCTTGCCGATCAATTGGCCGATGGCGTGATCGACTACGAAAGCCGCGCCCACAACGCCGCCTATGAGAGCGATCCCGAGATTGTCGCTCATATCCTGCCACAGCTGCACCAAACGCTGGCAACCGCCCTTGAAACACACGGCGCCTATTACCCCCTGCTGCTGCGCGAAACCGTCATGGTGGGTGGCGAGAAAATTCCCTTCACCACCAGCTTGGGGCGCGAAATATTGTTCATGGTCCAACATGCGGTGCATCACCTCGCCATCATCCGCATGCAGGCCGCGGCCCTCAACCTCGCGATGGATGAGAATTTCGGCGTTGCCGTCGCCACAAAAATTTACCGCGAGCAAACGCATGGCTAGCGCCACTTCATTGCCGACACCATGTGCACCGTAACCATCCTTGCGCGCCCGCGCGGGGTTTGCATCACCATGAACCGCGACGAACAGCGCACCCGCGCCGCCGAGTACGCCCCCGCGTTATGGCCCAACAATGGCCTCACCGCCCCGCGTGACCCTGCCGGCGGCGGCACGTGGATTGGCTTTAACCCGCGCGGGCAATGGGCCTGCATCATGAATAGCTATGTGGCGCACACCCCCACCCGCGCCGACACCAGCCGTGGCGAGATCATCCCACACCTACTCACGCAGGAGGACCCGGGTGCCGCACTCGCCGCGCTTGAGGTAGCCGCCTATCGCCCATTCCGATTGATTCTCGGCACCCGCGCGCAGTGGCAGCTCTATCATTCCAACGGCAAAACCCTTGCCATCGAGGCACGCAGCGAGGGGCGCGACGTGATGTTCAGCTCCTCCTCATGGAATGCGGATGAAGTGCTACCCGCCCGTGATGCCGCCTTCGCGCGTTGGCAGGCACATGGCAGCGCGGTGGATGCGCAGGGCATCCCCACCATTCACCTTTGGCAGGAAGTGGGGCAGGAAAAAACCGCCATCCTCATGCAACGGCCAGAATCTGCCACCACCAGCATCACCCAAATCACGTTCGCGGATGAAGCCAACACCCCCACCATGCACTATTGGCCCGCAAGCGAACTCGCACCCATGGGTTTGCTTTAGCCTGAGAGAGTTGATCTAGAGGAAAGTATTGGCGTTACAATGCAATCTAAGATGTAATTATTTCAATCTTTGAGAGTACGGCTGCAGACCGGCCTTTCAAGAACGCATCGAAGTCATTCTGTTGATACAGTTCTCGCCTGACTGGCATCAAATTAGACTCCATTATTTGACTAAAGTTAGTTTTGGAAAATAATCCATCAAAATATTCCGATGGCTTCTTATTGGAAATTTGTTTGTTGGATGCTGAGGTTAAAAAACAGAAGTTCATTAAGCTAAAGCGCTTCGTTTTAGGAACTTCAATTTTAGTCAGATACGCATTCGGAAATATATGGTGATATTCGCTACGATTAAATTTCGACAATGCTTTAACTACATCAATATTTGTCTCGGTTAACAAGTCTTTAGGGTGATACTGAGACATCAGTATTAGCAGTGCTCTGGTTAAAGGGTTATTTTTTGAAAACTGCGTTGCAACTAAATCGTCTTCGGTAACAGTAAACTTGTACTTATCTATTGTTGAGAAAACATTTTGACTCAATTCATCCATTAACAACAAATCTGCATCCATTTTATTTGTTGTCTGTCCGGTAGAATACCTATCTGAAAATGATGTTAGCCAGAACCAACGCTTAAGTTGCTTAAATTGCTCCGCAGATGGTTTACTACACACACAAAAAAAGTAGCTCAACGGTACTATCTGCTGATTAAATGGAATAAACTCTTCATGCTTGCAGTTTAGCTCTGTTGAGAGAAAATCAATACACTTTTTAAGTGCTTCACATATAGTTTCCCATTTGTTGCGCAAGTCTATTGGCTTTAACTCTAAAACACTATCTGTAGTGGTAGACTTTGCAATGATAGCAGCAGAGATTTGCAAAATTGACTTATAGCTTAATTTACCAAAACCTTTGTCTTCTAATTCTTCTAAAAGTTCATTTGCTGAATCTAATAGATGAAAATCTTCAGTCCAAGACCACGCCGTAATCAAATCCACTAAGCTCAATTTAGTGCCTGTGTTATTGATTCTCTCGAAAATTTTACCAACCTCTGCACGACTGCGATTTTTAATCGTTACTACTGGAATGTCATAGTTGTTAAACTTCGATTGTAGCTTTTGTGCTTCAGACACATAGTTTGGGTTTAGTTTTTGTACTGCAGGAAGAAACCGCTCGAGATTAAGTACATCTCGAAGTGCAATAATACTGTCAGAAGCTGATTGGCATTCTTTTGCGGGTAAAAACTGCTTTTGTTTGAAATCATAGCAAATTTCAAACAAGTCAGGATCTGGATTGTATTGTTTCGGTTGATTTTCTTGTATCAACTTATCTGAAAAAACTGCAAAAATTGACGAAAGCCTCTGTTGTCCATCCAGAACATAGTGTATTGGATATTCATCAGGCTTATCAGGTAATTTATATCCTGCAATGTTGCGGGCAGATTTAAGCTTATCTCCAGAAGTTACTTCCCATAACAATATACTTCCTATTGGAAACTCAGAGACTACACTCTCTAACAAATCTATGATTTGTTCTTGTTTCCAAACATAGCCTCTTTGAAAAGCAGGCACTTTTATGTCTCCGTCGTTTATGCGACGGACTAGTTTGTCAATTTTCTGAGAATTTGAATCTAGTGAAGGGCTTTTCATACGTTTTCAAAATAATCAATTGCGCAAAATAAACAAGGGAGGAATATAACCACTCATCACATATAATTACATATGGACTCAGTGTAACCATAACTTAAGGCATAGCTTAACGGAGTGACGTCGGCCTGCTGGCCTCCGCCCTTCGGGTCCGGCGCTGAGGCGCCGTTTCCAAAACGCCTGCTGGCGTTTTGTCGAACCTACGGTTCTTCAAAAAATCATCCACCAAAACAAAACCCCGCATGAAGCGGGGTTGTGGTTTTGGTGGAGCTTAACGGAGTCGAACCGTTGACCTCTTCCATGCCATGGAAGCGCTCTACCAGCTGAGCTAAAGCCCCATCCCAAAAGGTGTGGTTGCGCGTTCTAGCCAGTTTTTTTGGCAAGCGCAAGCGCGGTTTTATTTCCCTGCACCTGCCGCCAGCTGCTTCTCAACCCCCGCCACAATATCTGCGGCGGTCGCGGTGCGGTCAAACCGTGCAAGCTCGGTGGTTTTATCGGCGGAAAGCAGCGCCACATAGCCCGTGCTGCTTCCCTGTTTTTGCACGAAGGGCGCAATGCCAAGCGCACTTGAAAGCAGGATGGATTGGTGAATCGTCGCCTTATCCGTCAAATCCAGTTTCACGAACAAGATGTCCTTTTTATCGAATTCGCCAACCTTGCGTGCCTCCTCAAGCACTGGGGCCAGTTGCTTGCAGCTTGGGCACCAATCCGCCGAGAAAAACACCGCAATCACCTTCGGCTTAGGCAGTTCGTAAGCCTGCGCCTGCGCGACACCGAGCATGGCAACCAGCCCGAGCACGAGAGAGTATAGCCAGCGTTTCATACTACTTCTCCTTTGGCGCTTTGAACAGTTCGAGGTACTTGCCATAGCCTTCTTTCTCAAGGTCGGCCTTGGGCACAAAGCGCAACGCAGCGGAGTTGATGCAATAACGCTTGCCGCCTTTATCCTTCGGGCCGTCATCGAACACATGGCCCAAATGCGCGTCGCTATCGGCGGATTTCACTTCCGTGCGCTCCATGCCAAAGCTGCCATCGCTTTTGTTCTTCACAAAATTGGCATCAATCGGCCGCGTGAAGCTGGGCCAGCCGGTGCCCGAATCGAACTTATCGGTGCTTGAGAATAGCGGCTTACCCGAGATGACATCGACGTAGATACCTTCCTCGTGGTGGTTCCAGTATTCGTTATCAAATGGCCGCTCGGTGCCGCCATGCTGGGTCACATATTCCTGCATTTTGGTGAGCTTGGTGGTCTTCTTTTCGGCGGTGGCGGCTGGTTTTTCCGCCGCAATGGCACCCCCGGTGAGAACCGGCAGGCTGGCGATCGAAAGAAGTAATGATTTAACAAGAAGTTTCATGGAACAATGCCTCATGGGTTGGGTTCATCCATTCATTCGGCCAGCCGTCGGCAGAAGTTACACAGCGAGTGCTACTTCTCGTCACCCATCTTAAGGGCGGCAATGAACGCCCCTTGCGGGATTTCCACATTCCCCACCTGGCGCATGCGTTTCTTACCCTTTTTCTGCTTATCGAGCAGCTTGCGCTTACGGCTGATATCCCCGCCATAGCATTTGGCCGTCACGTCCTTACGCAGGGCCGAAATAGTCTCACGCGCGATCACCTTGCCGCCAATCGCCGCTTGGATGGCAATCTGGAACAGATGTTTAGGGATGAGGTCTTTCAATCGCCCACACAGCGCACGCCCACGCGGGTCGGCCTGCGTGCGGTGAACAATCATGCTCAGTGCATCCACCGGCTCGCCATTGACGAGGATGGAGACCTTAACCAGATCCGCCTCGCGGTAGCTGTCGATCTTATACTCAAAGCTCGCATAGCCTTTGCTGCCGGATTTAAGGCGGTCGTAAA
>CAZOFC010000097.1:0-2348 GCA_964578965.1 uncultured Azospirillum sp. | reverse complement strand
ACCACTTCGTTGAGCGGCAACTTATATTCCACCAGCGCACGCGTGCCCACATAGGTCAGGTTCACCTGCTCGCCGCGTTTTTCGGTGCATAGCGCCAGGACATTTCCCAGATAATCATCCGGCACGAAAATGGTGGCATGAATCCACGGCTCGTCCATCTGCTTGATCAGCGTCGGGTCCGGGTAGTCGGCGGGGTTATGCAGCTCGACCACCTTGTCGTTCTGCATGGTCATTTTATAGACCACACTTGGCGCGGTCGTAATCAGGTCGAGGTTGAACTCGCGCTCGAGCCGCTCTTGAATGATCTCAAGGTGCAACAAGCCGAGGAACCCGCAGCGAAATCCAAAGCCAAGCGCGGTCGAGCTTTCGGTCTCAAAGCTGAAGCTCGCATCGTTCAGGCGCAGCTTGGCGAGTGAATCCTTGAGGTTTTCAAAATCCGCTGATTCAGTCGGGTAAAGGCCACAGAACACCACCGGCTGCACGGGTTTGAACCCGGGAAGCGCTTCTGTCGCTTGATTACGCTCATCCGTGATGGTGTCACCCACATTGCATTCTTCCACGAGCTTGATGCCGGTCTGGATGTAGCCCACCTCGCCCGGCCCCAGTGTTTCACGTGAAACCTTTTTCGGGGTGAACACGCCGACCGCTTCCACGGTTTGAGTCATGCCCGCATTCATGAAGCGAATTTTCTGCCCCTTTTTGATACTGCCTTCCATCACGCGGATAAGGATGATGACGCCGAGATAGGTATCATACCAACTATCGACCAGCAGGGCCTTAAGCGGCGCATTCACATCACCTTTGGGGTGCGGAATGCGAGTCACG
This sequence comes from uncultured Azospirillum sp., assembly GCA_964578965.1. Taxonomy (GTDB): domain Bacteria; phylum Pseudomonadota; class Alphaproteobacteria; order Rickettsiales; family UBA3002; genus QFOX01. The sequence goes on along the minus strand of CAZOFC010000097.1, from coordinate 1,523 downwards.
ATCGCCTCGAGCAAATCGGGGATGCCAAGGCCGGTTTTTGCGCTCACATGCAGCGCATCGGTGCAATCGATACCAACCATATCCTCAACCTGTTGCGCCACACGCATTGGCTCGGCGGCAGGCAGGTCAATCTTGTTCAATACCGGCACGATTTCGTTATTATTATCGATAGCCTGATAAACGTTCGCGAGCGTCTGCGCTTCCACACCTTGGCTCGCATCCACCACCAGCAGGCTACCTTCGCACGCCGCCAAACAGCGGCTCACTTCATAGGCAAAATCCACATGGCCCGGCGTATCCATGAGGTTGAGCACGTAATCAAGCCCGTCCTTGGCCTTGTAGTTCAGGCGCACGGTTTGTGATTTAATAGTAATACCGCGCTCTTTTTCGATATCCATGGTATCGAGCATCTGCGCGGTCATCTCGCGCTCCTCGACCGCAAAGCAGGCCTGAATGAGGCGATCCGCGAGCGTGGATTTGCCGTGGTCGATATGCGCGATAATCGAGAAGTTGCGAATGCGGGTAATGTCAGTCATGCGCGCGCTTTTAGGCAGTTTGCGGCAATCTTGCAAGTGCCAAGCAACTGCCGACTAGTAAAATGCGAAGAATGAAGTATATGTCATTCATCCTTACCCTCTCACCTCGGAGCCTATGATGAAGCGTTACGCCCTCGTTACCCTTGCGGCTAGCACCATTGCGCTCACCAGCGCCTGTGCCTTAGCTTTCAACGCCCCATCCACAGCGCTCGACACCGTGCCAAGCGGCACCTATGCCATTGACCCAACCCATGCCAGCGTGCTGTTTAGCATCAGCCATCTGGGTTTTTCCAACTACCATGGCCGCTTCAATACCGTGGCAGGGGATGTGCAGTTCGATGCTAAAACGCCTGAAAAAAGCACCCTCTCCGTGACGATTGACACCGCGAGCATTGATACAAACAATGCCGAGCTTGAGGGCAAACTCAAAGGGGCGGATTGGTTTGACACCGCCAAATTCCCAAAAGCCAGCTTCACCAGCACCAAGGTGGAAAAGCTCAGCGATAGCAAAGGCATCATCACCGGTGATTTCACCCTCCATGGCGTCACCAAACCAGTGAAGCTCGATGTCACCTTCAACGGCGCGGGTAACAACCCATTCAGTCAAAAGCCGGCGCTTGGTTTTTCGGCCAAGGGCGCAATCAAACGCTCGGATTTTGGCATTAACGCCTATCTCCCCGCCGTCGGCGATGACGTAAGCATCGCCATCGAAGCAGAACTCCAACTCGCCCAGTAACATGAGCAGCACCCCCCACCCGCTACGACCCCGTTGCCGTTTTCCTCCATTGGGCAACCGCATTCATGATTATCCTGCTGCTGTCCGTCGGCTTTTTTATGGAGGATTTCCCGGAATCCTTCCGTGGCGATGTCTTCACGCTGCATAAATCCATCGGCATCACCGTCCTTGGGCTTTCCGTGTTTCGCGTCATCTGGCGGCTCATGAACCCACCCCCAGCCCTGCCCGCAAGCCTGAAGCCTCATGAGCGC
>CAZOFC010000096.1:0-7929 GCA_964578965.1 uncultured Azospirillum sp. | reverse complement strand
TCATCAATAAGCCGCTGCTGATTCTGGCGGATGAGCCGACCGGCAACCTTGACCATGAACTGAGCATGAAGCTGATGTATCTGTTTCGTTCGCTTAACAAAGTGGGCACCACCATTGTGCTTGCAACCCATGATGCGGCGCTGCTCGATGCGTTTGAGTACCCGACGATTTACCTGCGCGACGGGCAGCTGAGTCGCACGCGGCGCTAGCGCTTCTCTTTCTCGGTGGGTTTTAGCCAATCACGCAGCACCACCAGCCAGTATTTGTAAAATTCACTGAAGATAAGGCGGCGTGAGTTTTCATGCTGCCACCAGTTGCTACGCGTGAAGCCTTCGGGGAATACGGGCTCGGGCAGCATGGTAATATCCGGAAGCTTGGCCTTGAACTCATGCAGGCTGCGCTTCATATGATAGGTGGCGGTGACGAGATGGATGGTGCGGATATTGCGCTTGCGCAGAAAATTTGCGGTCTCGTCGGCATTGCTCACCGTGCTGCGCGCCACATGATCAAGCTCAATCTCCACATCCGCATGCATCAGCGCATCGCGCGTTTTTGCATCCGCGTGTTCGAGGAGTAATTGCTCGACCGTCACATGCTCGCCCACCCCACTGATGAACAAAATGGGGGCAGCACCTTTCGCCAGCAGGCGGATGCCATGCTCCACACGCCCTTTGCCACCCGTGAGCACGACAATCGCTTCGCTTTTTTGTGTGGCCGCGGTCTCGCGCGGCATGGAATAGACGAACCAGGCAAGGCTGATTGCCCAGAGCATGGCCAGCAACATGAGGCATGAGAGAAGAAAGCGCATAGCAAAAGACTAACGACTTGCCGCGCGAAGTGCCAGCAGATTTAGGCGCGGTAGGTGTTGATGATAAGATCAGCGGCGGTGAATAGATCATCCGTCACCGTTACGGGCGCAATGTGCGCGGGAACGCCGGCGGCTTCGAGCTTCGCGCCCTTGCCAGTGCGCACCAGAATGCGCGGGCAGCCGCCTGCGGCCACAGCCGCTTCCATGTCGCGCTGCATGTCGCCCACAAAGGGGGTACGCGCAGGGTCGGCGTTAAACTGCGCCATTGCCTCAAGCAGCATGCCCGGTGCGGGTTTACGCCACAGGCTACGGTCGTTCGGCGCTTCCGAGGCATAGTAAACCTCATTGATTTTGCCGCCCGCTTTTTCCACTTCGGCGCACATATAGCCATGCACCTGCCGCACAATCGCGTGGGTGGTGGTGCCAAGCCCAATCGCCGATTGGTTGGTGCACACCGCGATATTAAAGCCTGCTTTAGTGAGTTTCACGATGCCTTCAATGGCGCGGGGAAGGAACACAAATTCCTCGAACTTGAGCACGCCGACGGGCCCGTCTTCATTAATCACGCCGTCACGATCGAGCAGAACTAACATACGCCATACCCTGAAAATGTATTTATGGGAGTTGAATGCAAGGAGTGCGCGCGCGCAAGGAGGGAGTGTAGATGCACTACATGACCGACTGAGCACGCGTACGACATCGCAGGCACTCCCAGAAATACGTTTGCGGGGTATGGCATTAGTGCATGTTCTCCAGCATTTTTTGTACCGTAAGGCGCGTGGCGACGAGCGCAATCATCGCCGTGAAGATGGGCAGCGCCACGAACATGACGCCTTGTAGCGGGGTCATGCTGATGGCGGGAATGACCGGGCTTTCGAGCCGCACTGAGGCAATGACCGCACCGATATAAATGAGTGCAGCAGCGGCCGCACCGGCAAAGGCCCCGCGCGCCGTGAGCCACGCATTATTCCATTGAAACTGACGGAGGATATAATCATCCGTTGCACCAAACATGTGCAGCAGGCTGACCGCTTTAAAATGCAGGCGCAAATTGGTGCGTGCCACCAGCACCACCATGCCAAGCACACAGGCAATGAGCAGCATGGCCACCACCAGCACCAGCGCTTGCAACAGGCCCACCGCGCGCACCATATGGCTAACCCATGGCCCGCGATCCTCGACGCGGATGGCGCTGTCGATTTTCTTTAAACTATCGCGCAAGGCGGCCATGTTGACCGAGGTTTTGCCATCCTTGACTGCCGTTTTCACATCAAAAATCATCGGCACGGGCAGGTCACCCATCTCGAAATCGTTGCCAAGCCAAGGCTTGAGCAAGGTTTCCATCTGCGTTTGGGTGATGGGGGTTACCGTTTCCACGCCCGTTGTTTTTTCAAGTACCCCGGTGACATTTTGCAAATAGTTGCTGTCGCTTGCTTTCGCACGTGGCACCTCGACCTGCACCATGCCGATCACTTCATTCGACTGGGTGGAGAGTGCGGCGGTGAGGCACATGGCAAGCGCAAGCAGCAGTGCGGCAAAGCCCGTGAGGCAGGCAATCATGACAGGCAATAGACGGTGCGCATCATCCCGTGCGAAGGGAATATCGGAGGAAATGAGCTCACGGAATTTGTTCATGCACCCAACATACGCAATGCGTCATGCGATGTAAACTGACTATGCACACTAACTCTAGTTCTGCTGAGTGGGCAGTGCGATAGATGCTGTTTATTTCCCCCTCACCCAGCGCCGCCTAAGTGCTGACGCACAAGGCTTCGCATCCCTCTCCCCCTGCTGCGCGGGGGCGAGGGGAAATAGGAGCGTTGCAGCTTCGTTACTGGTGACTGGTGACTCGTGACTAACCTTAAGCGCTTGCATCCAGTTTGCTGGCAACACCCGAGGCCACACCCACCATGGCGGGGCGTAGCAGGCGATCATGGATTTTGTAGCCCGCTTGCAGCACCTGCACCACGGTACCCGCTTCGGCATCGGGCTTGTCAATCTGTGCAATCGCTTGGTGCAGGTTGTGGTCGAATTTCTGGCCCATCGGGTCGATACGTTCGATGCCTTGGCGGTTGAATACGCCAAGAAGCTCCTTAAGCGTCATCTCCACACCAATGGCAAGGTTGGCCACGGCAGGCTGCGCTTCTTTCATTTCGGCGGGAATGCTGTCCACCGCGCGCTGGAGGTTCTCAAGCACACTCACCAAATCACGCGCAAAGCCGGTGACCGCATATTTGCTCATATCCGCCAATTCGCGCTCGGCGCGGCGGCGGGTGTTTTCCGTTTCGGCGAGGGCACGCAGCGCCTGATCCTTGAGTGCGGCGATCTCGGCCTCTTTGCCCTCGATGACGGATTGAAGCGCGCGCGCAATGGCCTCGGGGCTTGCATCCGTAGCGGGTTCGCTTTCGTTGACTGCTTCGTTTTGCTGATTCTCTTCCATACCTACTCCATGGGGCTTGGCTGCTATATGTAGAGGTTTTAATGTGATTTCAAGTGGTGAAATGCGGTATTGCGTTGCGAGTAATGGCATGAACGCCTAGACCATAGGCTCATTCCTTAGGAGAAGCTATGACTCGTTCGTTTAATCGTGCCGCCGATGGGCTTCGCCCAGTGACCCTCACGCCCGATATTTCCCGCCATGCAGAGGGTTCGTGCCTCGTCGAGTTTGGCCATACCAAAGTGCTGTGCACCGCCAGCATTGAAGTCGGGGTGCCACATTTTTTGCGTAACACCGGCAGTGGCTGGGTGACGGCGGAATATGGCATGCTGCCGCGCGCCACCAACAGCCGCAACCCGCGCGAAGCGGCCAAGGGCAAGCAAAGCGGACGCACCCAAGAAATCCAACGCCTAATTGGGCGTTCCTTGCGCACGGCGATTGACCTCTCGCTGCTTGGCGAACGCCAGATTATTATTGATTGTGATGTGATTGAAGCCGATGGCGGAACGCGCACCGCCTCCATCACGGGTGGGTTTGTGGCCCTTGCCCGCGCGATTCAGAACTTACAGAAAAAAGGTGAGCTTAAAACAAACCCGCTGCTTGACCCGGTGGCGGCGATTTCCTGCGGCGTGGTGAAGGGCATCCCCCTGCTTGATTTGGATTATATCGAGGATTCGGGCGCGGAGGTCGATGCCAACATCATCATGACCGCGAAGGGCGAAATGGTGGAGCTGCAAATGTCCGGCGAGGAGAGCACGTTCACGGAAGGCGAGCTGGCGGCACTCCTTACCCTTGGCAAAGCGGGCATCAAAGCGCTCATTGAAAAACAGCGCCACGCCTTGGGGATGTAGCATGAACCAGACCCTCATCATCGCCAGCCATAATGAAGGTAAAGTACGCGAGATTCGCGAACTGCTCGCCCCGTTTGGCTTTGCGGTGAAATCAGCTGCGGAGCTGAACCTGCCCGAACCGGAAGAAACCGGCCAGACCTTCGAGGCGAATGCGGAACTCAAAGCCCGCGCGGCGGCGGAGGCCTCAGGCATGTTGTCGCTCGCCGATGATTCGGGATTGGTGGTGCCAGCGCTTGATGATGCGCCGGGCGTTTACTCCGCACGCTGGGCGGGGCCGACGAAAGATTTTGCGCAAGCCATGGGCCGGGTGGCGCGCGAGCTGCACCAGGCAGGGCTTGAGCCCACAGGCACGCCCGCCTATTTCGTCTGCGTGCTATCGCTTGCCTACCCCAACGGCCAGATGCGCAGTTTGCGCGGTGAAGTGCACGGCACCCTCACCTTCCCGCCACGCGGGGAGCATGGCTTTGGCTATGACCCGATTTTCATCCCCTCCGGCTATACACAAACCTTTGGTGAAATGGAGCCCGCCGCCAAGCATGCGATGAGCCACCGCGCCAAAGCCTTCGCCGCCCTCACCGATTATTTGAATAAGGAACGCGCCGCATGACCAAGAAACTTCTCGCCCTTGCTGCCAGCACGCGGCCCGATTCCGTCAATAAACGGTTACTGAAGATTGCGATTGCGCAGGCCGAAGCGGCTGGCGCGTTAGTGACGGAATACGATTACGCGGAGTGCGCAGCCCCCCTTTACATGGGCGAGGACAAGCCTGCGCAACCTGAGGGTGTCGCGCGCTTGAGCACTGCGCTGCGGGCGCATGACGGCCTGCTGCTTGCCAGCCCGGAATATAACTGGTCGATGCCCGGCGCACTCAAGAACCTGATTGATTGGCTATCGATCGACCCGACCGCACCGCTGAAAGGGCGCAGCGCGCTGCTGCTGTGTGCGAGTCCCTCGGTGCGCGGCGGCATCCTCGGCCTCAATCAGCTCAGCCTGCCACTCGCGCATTTGGGGATGTATGTGTACCCGCATTTGATTGCGATTGGGGAAGCGGAAACCGCACTCGGTGATGGGCGCATCAATAATGCGAAGGATCAAAAATTCCTCACTCAGTGTGTAACCGATTTTGTAAAGGTGACGAATTCACAGTCATAAAGGATAATTTATGCGTGCCCTGCTTCGTTTCCTTATCTGCATATCCATGTTCGTCGCGCCGCTTGCGCACGCGCTTGAGGCGAGTGAAATCCCGCCCTCGCCCATCGCCAAGGCCACCCTTTTAGTCGATGCACCGAGCATCAAAGCAGGCGAGGCAGTAACGGCGGCGGTGACCTTCACCCTGCCCGAGCATTGGCATATCTATTGGCAAAACCCGGGTGATTCCGGCATCCCCACCACGTTTAGCTGGACGTTACCAGATGGCCTCAAGGCTGGCGAGATTGCCTGGCCCGCGCCCGAGCGGTTCGATACCGAAGGCCTGATTAATTACGGCTACAGCAATGAAGTGACCCTGCTGGTGCCATTAACCGCAAGCGCGGACGGCATCACGGGGGATGTGAAACTCAAGGCCAATTGGCTGGTGTGCAAAGAAATTTGTATCCCCGAATCGGTGGAGCTTACGGCACCACTCGCGGCTAATGCAAGCGTGGCTGCCCTTGAGGCCGCGACACGCGCGAAGTTGCCACAGCCATTTACCGGCACTGCAACCTATGCCGCAACCAAAGACAGTGCGCGCATTACGCTGACGCAGGATGTTGAGTGGGGAAACCTATCGGCGGTGCGATTCTCTCCCGTTGAGGATGGGATTGTGGCCAACAACCCCGCGCCGAGCGTGAAGGTGGATGGCAAAACCCTGACGCTGACCTTTGGTCGAGGGACGGCCGAGCCCGCGCAGAAATTGCATGGCGTGCTGCATTACCGCACGGGCGAAAAAGACATGGCCCTTGATGTGGCCGCAACGATGAGCGATGCGCCATTAGCGGCGGCAGCAACGCTGCCCACCAGCTCGACCCTATCCTTTGGCATCACGCTTCTGTTCGCCTTCCTTGGTGGCTTGATTTTGAATGTGATGCCCTGCGTGTTGCCGATTCTGGCGCTTAAAGCACTATCGCTGAGCAAGAAAGCAGCAGCCTCGCGCAAGGATGCGGCGCTGCAAGGCTTCAGCTTCACCACGGGTGTGATTGTAAGCTTCCTCATCATCGCCGGGTTGATGCTCGCGCTCAAGGCCACGGGTTCCGCCATCGGCTGGGGCTTCCAGTTGCAAAACCCATATTTTGTCGGGGTGCTTGCTCTCATCATGGCACTGGTTTCGGCGAATCTCTTCGGCCTGTTCGAGTTGCCCGTGCTGTTTGGCGAACGCGCGACGGGGGTCGATGAATCGAAACTCAGTGGCTCGTTCTTCACCGGTGTGCTTGCGGTGCTGGTGGCGACCCCCTGCTCGGCCCCCTTCATGGCCACCGCCATTGGCGTGACTTTAAGCCTGCCCACAGCGTTGGCGCTGCTGGTGTTTGTGGTGCTCGGGTTTGGGATGGCCGCACCCTTCTTGCTCATCAGCCTATGGCCTGCTGCTAGGCGCTTGCTGCCAAAACCCGGGGCGTGGATGCACCGCTTCAAGCAGTTTCTGGCACTGCCCATGCTGGCAACAGCCCTGTGGCTGCTGTGGGTGCTGGCGCAGCTGGTACAATCTGCCCCGGTCGAGATGACGGAGCGGCATGAAGCCTATTCGGCCACGCGCTTGGCGCAATTACGCGCCGAGGGCACGCCAGTGCTGGTAGATGCCACCGCCGCTTGGTGCCTGACCTGCAAGGTGAACGAGCGCGTAGCGATTAAACCGCAACCCATGCAGGAATTTTTCCGTGAAAAAAATGTAACCCTCATGATTGCTGACTGGACTAATAACGACCCGGCGATCACCGAATATCTGGCAAGCTTTGGGCGTAATGGTGTACCACTCTATGTGTTTTACCCGAGCGGCGGTGAACCCAAGGTGCTGCCACAGCTTCTCACCCCCAGCATGGTGCGCGAGGCGATTGAGCATCCAGCTAACTAACTTGTAACCCCATGATGGCCGCACTATGTGCTAAGCCGTCATTCCATTAACCGAACTACGGAGTTTTCTATGTTGCGTCGTTTATCCCTTTTTGCTGCAGCGATGGTTGTTGCAAGCTCAGCCTTTGCCGCCAATGTTGGCGAACCCGCCCCTGCCTTCAAGGCGGAGGATGTGATCACCGGTAAGGAAATCAGCAATGAAAGCTTGAAGGGTAAGACCGTGGTGCTCGAGTGGAACAATTTTGGTTGCCCGTTCGTGAAGAAATTCTATTCCGTCGGCGCGATGCAAGCGCAACAAGCCGCTGCTAAAAAAGATGGCGTGGTGTGGGTGAGCATCAACTCTTCGGCGGAAGGTAAAGAGGGCTTCCTGAAAGATGCGACCGAAGCGAAGGCCGCACTTGCCGAGAAAAAATCGAACGCAAGCCACTATTTGCTCGACCATGACGGCAGCATTGGTAAGGCATACGGCGCGAAAACCACGCCGCACATGTTCGTGATCGATAAAGCGGGTAACCTTGCCTACCAAGGCGCGATTGACGACAAACCAACGGCTGACTCGGCTGATATTGCCGGTGCGACAAACTATGTGAGCGAAGCGATTGCCGCACTGAAAGCTGGCACGCCCATCAAAACCGCGACCACCAAGTCGTATGGCTGCTTTGTGAAATATTAATTGGCTTCAGGTTGGTCTGCTGACCAACCTTGCGCGCAGCGTCGCTGGCTCATGGCTGGCTCGCCCAGCTCGCGTTGATTAGTTTCATTTTTATTAGGGGGGCGTATGCCCCCCTTTT
>CAZOFC010000095.1:0-7933 GCA_964578965.1 uncultured Azospirillum sp. | reverse complement strand
GGGTTCATCGGTGAGGCCATGGGCGCGCTTGAAGCAAAGCTCGGGTGTGCCCAAATCATGCGCATGGCTGATGGGGCGCGGGGGGCGCCCGCGTCGTGTCGTAAAGGCCATAGATCTATCCGTTAGTGATGGTTGCGTGGGCAGGTGCTTTTGGCGATGCGCTCTTGCGTGCGCCAGCCTTGTCCATTGGGCAGACGCCATTCGAAACCGCGCGCCAAGGCCTCCTTTGCCCGGCGGCGGATATAGCCCGGATCGAACCCTGCGTTATCGCAGACAGCTTCAAAATCGCGTGAGTCGCTTAACAGCCAATGCAGGGCATCGTTACGGGTACGTTTGGCCTCACTTTTACGTGATCGGCTTGCGGCATCCATGAGGGCTTGGGTGATGACGGCGCGCCAGACGTCTTGTTCATGGTCGGCAAAGGAGCCTTCGGTGCGCTGGTGGTATTCATAATGATTTGCAGATGTATTGTATTTTGGGTCATGCGATGCTGACATTCTTGTTTCTCCCTTACTGTTTGCCAATTGCGGTAAATGCAGAAAAAACTAATACAATCAGTTAATTGGTAGGCTATTTTCACAATGAACATCAAATCTTAAACAATCTTAAGTTGTGTTAAGATGTATTTATACAACCAGCAAGATAAATTTTTTACACTCGGGGGGCTTCCTGATGACGATCATCTGTCATAGCGTTGGAAATGCTGGCCTTGTGAAGGCAAGCGTTTTCTCAATCGCAAGAGTTTTCCATGAAGAAATGCCGTTCGGCAGATGCACCCTCGCAGCTGCGTGCCTCAAAGCGAGCCAAGACATTGATTGATGCGATGCTCAAGGAGATGCAGCTTGGTCTGAAGCATCCCGAACGATTGCAAAGCGAGACCTGGATCAGCCTGTTTGGGGCAAAGCAGAGCATGGTGGTGAATTTGCAAAAGCTGGTGCAGGCGCTGGGTGCGTTGCCAACCGACGCCGAGCGCAAAGCTAAATCGAAAAATGAGAACCAGGAAGTGGCCTTAAGCACCGAGGAAATGACGTTGCTAACGCAGTGGCTGAATGAGCGCGCTAGTGAATAGTATGCAGCGTAGCGCTATGCTTGGAAATATCGGGCGTTTGTGAAGCTGGTTGCCCATAGCGCTTCGCTTTGAGGGCATAACGGCGCCAGATGGCGCCTTGTGGTGACAATGCCTGTGTTAAACTGTCAATGGTGTCATGCTGCTGGTATGTTTTGCGTGACAGGGCCAGCATTTCGGCCAGCATTTGCAGTAAGGGCCCCATGCGGTAGTCGGTGAAATCTGCTGCGGTCATGGCGTGATGTGCGGCTTCGTCTACGGCCTGCATCCACGCCTCAGGGAGCGTGAATTTCTGCTGATGGGCTTCACGCATTGCCAACCAGCGACGCTTGAGCAGCATGCTGCGCGCATGCGCGGGATTCTGCCCCTGTGTGTCGAGCATCATCGGCTCATAGCGGGCGCGTTCAAGCGCTGCCTCGAGCATGAATTGGCGCATGAGGGCGGTATCGTCGCAAAAGCTTTCGCGCAGGAGGGCGCGGACCTCATTTGGGCGCAGCTGCGTTGCCTGAGCGATAGCAGCGGCAATTTCTATCATGGCGCCGAGCAGGTCGAGAATTTTGAAGGCAGGCATGTAGCGCACATCGGACAACGAGAGGAGGTCGGCACAGCGTTCGCGCATCGTGGCGACGATGATGGCAGCATGAGGGCCTTGAATCTTACGGCGGGCAATGAGCCCGTCGAGGATTGCGGAGAAATCATAGGCGGAGTGCTGTGTAACCATGCATTTTTTTAGCATGATCGGCGGCGGATTGCTAGCGTGGAAAATGGGTGAATGAGCCTCGCACTCACACGTCGAAGCCGTATTTTTCCTTGAGGTAGTCTTTGACTTCTTTGGAGGGCTCTTCACCGTAGCAGGAGGCAACCACTTTACCAAAATCTTCAAGGTCGATGGTGCCGTCCCCCTCGATAGCCTTGAGAAAAGCAGCCTCGCGGGGGGCTTCGACCAATACGAAGTAATACGCCCAGCGCCCCGTGGTGTCCTTCGCCTTGAGCTTATGGATCAGGTGGCCTTTCTTGGCGATGATCGAATCGACGAATGAGCGGCGTTTGTCGTCCATAAACCTGTTTCTGTGGGCATCTGCGTCGTCACGTCCCGTGCTCAGTCGGTCATGTACTCGAATGTACATTCCCTTCTTGCGCGGGGGCGCTTCTCGCATCTGCTCCACATAAATCAGGTTTACAGAAACGCCCTAAAATTAACGAATACACTACGCGTTTGCTCCCTTAAACTCAAGAGATTCAACCCAATCATGGCAAAAGACCCATCAGAAAACGCCCTGCGTGTTAAATTCGACGCAGCGAGCCGCGCCCATTTTTCATTATTTTTACGAAGGGTGGTCGCCACCGTCTCGCCGCATACGCCATACATGCATAATTGGCATATCGAGGCGATTGCAGAGTACCTCGCTGCCTGCGCGCGTGGCGACATCCCGCGCCTTATCATTAACCTGCCACCGCGGATGCTCAAATCGACCATTATTTCGGTTGCGTGGCCTGCATGGCTGTTGGGGCACCAGCCAAGCCAGCGTATTCTGGCGGCGAGTTATGCAAAGGCACTAAGCCTTAAGCACTCGCTGGATTGCCGAATTGTGATGCAAGCACCATGGTATCAGCAGCTATTTTCACAGACGCGCCTGAGTGCCGACCAAAACGAAAAAGAAAAATTCACGACAACCCTACGCGGCTATCGTCGTGCAGTTTCGGTCGGGGGTGGAGTGATTGGCGATGGTGGGAATATTCTCATTATCGATGACCCGATTAACGCGCGTCAGGCGATGTATCATCATCAGCGCGATTTGACGAACCAGTGGTTTGATCATACCTGGTCCACACGGCTGGATGATAAGCAGCGCGGCGCCATGGTGATTGTGATGCAGCGCCTGCACCCGGAGGATTTATCTGGCTATCTGCTGGCAAAAGGCGGCTGGGAGCATTTATGCCTACCTGCGATTGCGCCTGAAAACACGTCACTGAGCATCGGTGGGTTTCATTATGAGCGTCAGGCTGGCGAGGTGCTGCATGCGGCGCGTGAGCCGCGCGCCGTGCTTGAACGGCTAAAGCGTGATTTAGGTAGTGCGAATTTCAATGCGCAATACCAGCAAGCGCCTTTACGTAATCAGCACGGAATAGTGAACCGCGCATGGTTTACGCGTTTTTCCCCAGCGGCAGTGATGGAGGGTGAGCGGTATGTTCAGTCGTGGGATACGGGCATCAAGACCGCCGCACATCATGACCCCAGCGCTTGCGCCACCTTTCGTATTGCAGAGGATCGGCATGAATTGGTGGATATGTTGGTGGTGCGTTTGGAGTATCCGCAGCTCAGGCGGTTGATTGCACAGCATGCACGGAACTTTAACGCAGAAGCGGTTTTGATCGAGGATAAGGCAAGTGGGCAATCGCTGCTGCAGGATTTACGACTGGAGGGTGATTTGCCCATTATTGGCTGTCTGCCCGATGCCGATAAAATGACGCGCTTCCAGCGCATCACACCTTTGATTGAAGCGGGCAAAGTGGCGTTGCCAGAACATGCGGCATGGCTGCCTGATTTTGAACGTGAGCTCGATGATTTTCCTCATGGGCGGCATGATGACCAGGTGGATGCGCTGAGCCAATACCTCAACTGGGTGAGAAGCCGCGCCGGCGATGACCGGATGCGGGTGCGGCGGCTCTAATGCGGTATTTAAATATATCAGTTTGATTTGTCATGAAATGTTCACAATCCCGCGGATGGATTATGTGATAAAGTTTGAGAATGAACAATTCTGATTCCACCATGCGTGAACATGAGCAGCCACCGCAGCAAGCGGTCTGGTTGCGCGCGATGGCTAGCGCAGCGGTGTTCGGCACGATTGGCGCGGTGATTGGGCGTTGGCTGGGCAAACGTGGCAATGACCGTGAAACGCATTTTGCCGAATCGGTCATGACGTGGGGTATGGGTTCGTTCTCTGGGCTGTTGGCATCATATTCTACGTTCAAGGCAGCTGAACAAAGCAAGAATGAGTCAATTGCGAATTACCGTACGCATGAAGCTCCAGCGCGATTAACGGAGGAATCACCCGCTACTATGGCGCAGGCGGATGCCATGAAGCATGAGGGAAAAATCCATGCGCATGGCCTGCAATCCGTAATCGAAAAATAATTTTGTGTACCCCCCTTCCGGGTGGTCGGGATGCGGGTTACAACCTTAAATATAGAATGGCATTCGTGTGATTAGGCCTGATGGCAAAACACAACACTTCGTTAGACTGACCGTTCTTCATCATCATTGCACCCCCTTAACAACGGATACACCTTATGGCACGAATGATCCCGTGGCTTGGGCGCGCGCGCGCGTCGTCTCAGGCGATTGAAGCAAAGTCCTATCCAAGCACGACCGCGTATATGATTCCGGCCGGGCAGGCGATCTGGACGCGTCGTGATACGACGAAGTTTGCGGAAGAGGGATATCGTCGTAATGTGGTCGCGCATCGGGCGGTATCAATGATTGCTACGGCTGCTGCCTCGGTGCCATGGAAACTGAGCGTGCGCAAAAGCCGTAGCAGCCAGATGGTGGAGGCACACCCACTGCTGACGTTACTGAATAACCCCAACCCGCTGCAAGGCGGAACAGAACTGTGTGAAGCGCTCTATGCCCATCGCCTGATTGCGGGGAATAGTTACCTACACGCGATTGGGCCAAAAGATGGCTCACCGCTCGAGCTGCATGTGTTACGCCCTGACCGGGTGTCGATCATCCCCAATGCTGGGGGCTTACCCAAGGCTTACCGTTACACAATTGACAGTCGCTCGGTGGATATTCCGGTCGATGGCATTACCGGCCAATCGCGCGTGCTGCATCTCAAAACCTTTCATCCGCTGGATGATTGGTATGGGCTTTCGCCGATGGAAGCGGCGGCCTATAGCATCGACCAGCATAACCAGTGCAGCGCCTGGAACCAGGCATTACTGCAAAATGGCGCACGCCCGAGCGGGGCGCTGATGGTGAAAGCGGGCGAGGGCAAACCGGGCACGTTGAGTGAATCGCAATATGGGCGGTTAAAATCGCAGCTGGATGAGCAGTTTTCGGGTGCAGCGAATGCCGGGCGCCCACTACTGCTTGAAGGCGGGCTTGAATGGAAAGAGATGAGCCTTAACCCTAAAGATATGGATTTCATCAACATTAAACATTCGAGCGCGCGGGATGTAGCGCTTGCGTTCGGTGTGCCGCCGCAGCTGCTGGGGATTCCCGGTGATAATACCTATGCGAACCTTAAAGAGGCGAGGTTAGCATTATGGGAGCAGACGATTCTACCACTGCTGCAGACCGTGACGGATGCGCTCAATAACTGGCTAGTACCAATGTTTGATAGCGCACTCTCGTTGAGCCTTGACCAGGATGCGATTCCGATTTTTGCGGAGAAGCGTGATGCGTATTGGGAGCGTATCAGCCGTGCGGATTTTTTGAGTGCGGAAGAGAAGCGCAAATTGCTGGGGATTGGGGATGCGCAGGGCAAGTAGTGTTGATGTTCGCGGCTTGCGATTGAAATCATGGCAGGTGCTGCATGAAGCATCCAGCTTTGTTATGAGCAAGCGGCTGCAGCAGATGCACTCATTGCTGACCAAATACAGTCCCGACCAGCCGCGTGTACCTGCAGGAAGCTCGGCTGGTGGGCAGTGGACAAGTGGGGGTGGCGCAGATGCAATGACAAACAAACCTGAAGTTACAGTGCACACTAATACGCGCATCACTATATATTATCCTGATGGTACCATTGAATCACGATCGGGTGGAAGCCGTGCATGGCGAAACAACAACCCAGGTAATATAAGAGCTGGCAGTTTTGCAAATAGGCATGGGGCCATTGGCAACAAGCATGGATTTGCAGTTTTCTCAGATGAAGCCACAGGTCGGGATGCGCATGATGCCTTACTTAAGGGACCAAATTATTCTGGTCTTACCGTTGATGAAGCCGTGGCGCGACGCTCACCACCAAACGAAAATGAGACCAGTAGAACACAACAATTAGTGCGTCAATTTAGTGGACTATCAGGAACAGAAAAAATAAATGAACTCAATCCTGATCAGTTTAATCGAGCATCATCTGCAATTATTAGGGCCGAGGGGTGGCGAGTAGGGGCCGTAAGCCGCACTCAGCCCGATAAAGACCATTGAATATGAGGCTAGAATAGCATAGTCATGTTGGCTGGGCAGAGGTTTTTCAGATGCGCCGTCTTATACAACTATCTGTTTTTATTTCTCTCTGTGTGGCCCAACTTACGGCAAGCCAGAGCGTTCAAGCCGCCTCGCTTAAAGAACGCGTGGAACAACTGAAGCTAGTGACCATCAGCTATGGCCTTACCATGCTTGATGTTAATGGCCATAAGGTCATGATCACAAAGGGTATGCTGGTCAGCGAAACTGCTGGCGGTGGCGATGGCTACTCAGTCCTAGTGAATGACAATCATGCGTGGCAACTTGTGCGGATGAGTGGTCAAAAGGGCAATCAGACTACATTTTGGTCGGCGCCACACACGGGAGAAGATTCGGTTTCTCGTGTGTTATTTCTTGTACCAACACGTGACGTGTCAGAAAGGCCAAAAGACTTATATTTATTGATCGTGAATAGAAACTATGAAGCCAGTCGATTGAATAAAGGGCCAGCCGTATTGAGTTTGTATCAATTAAAATTTGATAATGATTTTGGAATTTATGAGTTCACGCCAATAGCGACTCAGGCGACACAGAAAAATTACAAGAATGTAGAATCGGCCTTGCAGAACGAGTTGAATATTACAGTCACAGACAGCTCACAATAGATTCGTGTATGATATTCTGAATATCTCTCTTGAAACAATAAAATTAGTCTTGCAGCGTGAAGACGTTGAGGGATTGATAGAATTAGGTGCGCCAACAGATGAGTATGACTCAGAAGCGCTTGCCGTTTCTTCAGCGCTTCACGCTATGCCAGCGCAAGAATCTGATCAGTCATCGCTTGCGGCAATGATTGCAGTCGTGTGGGCTGAGTCATTTGGGCTTACAGAGCAAGAAATAAAGCTGCGTATGCCAGCATTTCTGCGCATCGCAAATCAACTATTCAGTGAAGCATAAATTCATCACCAAAGGTATCTATGGAAAATAAAGCGAACCACCGCGCGCGGGGGCAGTTCCCATGCGCATTTGAAATCAAAGCGCTCAGTGCGGATGGCACGTTTGAAGGGTATGCCAGCGTGTTTAACAACGTGGATAGCCAGCGTGACCGCGTGCATAAAGGGGCCTTCAGCGCGAGCATTAAACAGCGCGATAAGCCGGTGCAACTTTTGTGGCAGCACCAGTGGGAGAAACCCATTGGCGTGATTACGACACTGTTTGAGGATGCGCGCGGCTTATACATGAAAGGGAAGCTGCTGCTCGAGGTTGAGCAAGCACGCGAGGCATATGCCCTGTTGAAAGCGGGTGTGGTGCGCGGTTTAAGTATTGGCTACAGTGTGAAACGCTCACGGCGCAGCCCCGATTCGGGCATTCGTGAATTGCTGGAGTTGAATTTGTGGGAAATCAGTCTTGTGACGATGCCCGCGAACGAAGCCGCACAGGTGACGGTGGTGAAATCACAGATACATGACCCAATGGCGATGCTTGCCCATGCGATTGACCGGGCTGGCGTGCGCCTGCTTTATGCGATGGGCTCGCCCGCCTTTGGCACATCGACACGCCCGGAGTGAGCGGCATTGGTGCCACCAAGAATGGTAGTGGCAACGGCATGGAAGGTGGCTTCGTGCTCATCCATCGTGATGGCATCGAGCGCGGTTTCTTTGAGGTAAAACACGTTGCAGGCCATGGCGGCATGGCGGCGTGCCTCGCGCAGATGCTCCTCGCTAATGCGAATCATA
>CAZOFC010000094.1:0-7955 GCA_964578965.1 uncultured Azospirillum sp. | reverse complement strand
CGATTTTCTCGTGGCGCTCCTGCGCTTCGATGGAGAGGGTGGCCACTGGGCGCGACTCGAGGCGCTTCATGCCAATCGGCTCGCCGGTCACTTCACAATAGCCATATTCACCATCCTCGATGCGGCGGATGGCCGAGTCGATTTTGCTGATGAGTTTAAGGTAGCGGTTGCGTGTGCGCAGCTCGACCCCTGCCTCGGTTTCAAGCGAGGCGCGGTCGGCGATATCGGCTTGATGCCAGTTCTCTTCATGGAGGTGATCAAGCGTCTCGCGTGATTCATCCATCAGCGATTTGCGCCAGGCAAGCAGCTTTTGACGGAAATATTCCTGCTGGTTGGGGTTCATGTAAGGTTCGCTGGCCGTTGGCTTATAGCCTTGCGGCAGTTTTACAGGCTTGTAAACCGCTTTCACTTTTGGCGTGGGCTTTGGCGCTGCCGGTGCCGCTTTCGCGGCGGGCTTTGCGGCGACTGTTTTTTTGGCAGGGCTTGATTTCACTTCAGGTTTTTTGCT
The DNA here is from genome assembly GCA_964578965.1 of uncultured Azospirillum sp. Lineage (GTDB taxonomy): Bacteria > Pseudomonadota > Alphaproteobacteria > Rickettsiales > UBA3002 > QFOX01. The sequence continues at coordinate 7,447 of CAZOFC010000094.1, read as the reverse complement.
GGATTTCACGGCGGGAGCAGCTTTCTTTACAAGTTTGGCCGCAGGCTTTGCGGCGGGTTTTTTGGCGACTGGTTTTTTTGCAGCCGGTTTTGCGAGTTTTTTCGCCGAAGATTTAGCCATGGGTATAACCTTGCGCTAGGGTTTAAACGACATTCGCAGCGGCCAAAATACGGCAAATGGGCCAAATGCTGCAAGAAGCATGCACGTACTATGCACAAGATTCGTTTCGATAGTGTCGTCAAATTCTACTATGACTTGCTGCAAACAAGGTGTTTCTGCGCTTCCGCTACGCGTGTACTTTATGTGCATTTGCGTTGCGGTTCTCGCCACACCTTGTTTTCGCTATGCCCTAGCGAATTTGACGACACTATCGAGGGGTGACGTCGCTACTAACTGGCGTTTGGGTTAGCAAAGATGGGCACCAGGATACCAGACATCTCGAGTTTTGCGAGCTCGACGGCGGCGCGCACCTCGATTTCATTGAGGATTGCGGTGAGCGTGGGATCATTCGTTTCGGCGCGTTCTTGTGCCACGAGCTGCTCGAGCTGGCGAATCGTGCTGTAGGGCAGGCTGCCGATGAGCAGCGCATCGCGCAGGTTGGAGAGGACATCGAGCGTCAGCTTGCCACGTTTAACCTCTTTGCGGCGGCGTGCCTCACGCTCATCGACCTCCTGCGCGCCAAGCAAGCCGCCAAGCGCGCCAACGGGCGCGATGCTTGTGGTGGCCTCGGCCGCCTCAACTGCGCCGACCCCCTCGGCTGCTGCCAAGGCATCCGCAAAGCCAGTGGCAGCCACGCTGCCCGCTTTCTTGACGGGCTTGGTGCTACTTACCGGCCGTGTATATCCAACTTTTTCAACCATAAACAGCAGTATAGGTGACGCGCGCGCGCGATGCAACATGGCGCATGGGTTGCACACAGAGGAATGTGGGGAATGACCATCTCCTTAAAATATCTGCGTCAGATTTCCAAAAAGCTAGGGAAAATAAGCGTTTTTATCAAGTTGGCATGATTGTCGCATAGGTGTGTGCAGAAAACCTACGAACCAGCATGTCGGCGACCCGATCTGGTTCATGATTCGGACGGATAGCATCATGATGCGCATGACTGAAGTATGGATGACGTTACACCCCTCCCGCTCGTTTGTTCGGGCCCTATGCACAGCGATTGCGGTCATGTTCATCAGCCAACCCGCCAGCGCTGCGCGCATCAAGGATGTGGTGGCCTTTGAAGGGGTGCGTGAAAATATTCTACTTGGGTATGGCTTAGTGGTCGGTTTGAACGGCTCGGGCGACCGCTTGCAGAACAATGCGTTTACCGAACAAAGCCTGATCGGCTTTTTGGAGCGTCAGGGCGTGAACACGCGCGGCATTCGTCTGCAATCGCGCAACGTCGCGGCGGTGACGGTGACGGCAAAACTACCTGCCTTTGCCCGTGCGGGTGCGGGGATTGATGTCTCAATCAGTGCGCTTGGGGACGCGAGAAGTTTGCTCGGCGGCACGTTGCTTGCCACCTCGCTCTATGGCCCAGATGGAAATGTATATGCCGTGGCGCAAGGCCCAGTGACGATTGGGGGCTTTGAAGCAGCGGGTGCGAGCGGCAGCGCCATCACCAAAGGTGTGCCAACCAATGGGTTCATCAGCAACGGGGCAACCGTGGAGCGTGAGATCGATTTCCGCCTGAACGATATGACGAATGTGCGCTTGAGCCTTCGCAACCCCGACATTACGACCGCGAGCAATGTAATGCGCGCGATCAATCAGCAAGTGGGGGCAGGGGTCAGCCGCGTGGATGACCCAGGCACCGTGACCGTCACTGTACCAAATGCGTATAAAGGTGATGTGGTGGGCCTGCTTGCCGACATTGAAACCTTGGCAGTGACGACGGATCAGCCCGCCCGCATTGTGGTCGATGAAGCGACTGGCACCATCGTGATTGGTGAGAATGTACGCATCAGCACCGTGGCAGTGGCGCAAGGCAACCTGATCGTGAAAATCGAAGAGACGCCGCAAGTCTCGCAACCGAACCCCTTTGCGCCGGAAGGTGCCGAGACACTGGTGGTACCGCGTAGCGATGTCACGGTGTCTGAGCAATCGGGCAACAAAGTGGCGGTGCTGCAAGAGGGTGCGACGCTGAAAGACCTGGTGGGTGGCTTGAATGCCCTGGGGGTTGGCCCGCGTGACCTGATTACGATTCTACAAACCATCAAAGCGGCGGGCGCACTGCAAGCCGATATCGAGACACGGTAAGGGGTGGCCATGACAAGCATCCCCAGTGTGAACCTAACCACTCCAGAGAAAGCGGAGCGCGACATGATTGCCATCAGAGAATCGGCCAGCCGGCTCGCAAAAGGTATTGCCCTGAGAGGAAGCAAAGCGAATCCTGAAAAAATCGATGAAGTGGCCAGCGAGTTTGAGGCGCAGTTCATTTCGCAAATGCTGAGCAACATGTTCTCGACCGTCGATACCAAAGGCGCACTTGGTGGCAGCGACAGCGAAGAAATCTACAATTCGCTGCTGGTCGATGAATACGGCAAGATTCTTGCAAGGAGCGGTGGGGTTGGCGTTGCCGACCAAGTGAAACGCATCATGATCAGCCAGCAGGAAGTGGAGTAGCCCATGCAACCCAATGCGCATCTTTTACCAAACACCGCGGCTCGCGCCAGTATGAGTGTCAACGAACTGATGCACGCGACCTTGCGCCTAAGTGATATTCTGGCCGAGGAGAGTGACCATATCGATGCCATGCGCTACCACGAACTGCCCAAGCTGAACGAGGAAAAAGTTCGCCTCTTGAGCCTGCTTGAGAATTACCAGCGGGTGATGGCGGCGGATCCGAGTTTCATTCGTGCAGCCGATGAGCGCACCCGTGAAGAGCTCTTGCTGCGCACGGATGACCTCGCCTTCAATGTCGAGGAAAACTTCCGTAAAGTCTCGGTCACGCGCGCAGTGAATAGCCGCGTGATGCAGGCGATCATGGATGTGATGAACGACCAGCAGCGCCCAAGCACCTATGGGCCCAAAGGCGTTGCTGCTTCTGCCTCCGATCTGGGGCTTTCGATGAACCTGAACCAGCGCGCATAAGGACCCACCATGTCACTTGGCTTGGCACTGAATAATGCACTGACCGGATTGCGGGTGAACCAGCAATCGATTGCGGTGCTGTCGCAGAATATCGCCAACGTCAACACGGTCGGCTACTCGCGGCAGGTGATTAACCAATCGGCCGTTAATCTCAACGGTCAGGGCAGCGGCGTTCGCATTGATGATATTGTGCGCAAAGTCGACCAGTATTTGCAACGTTCGGTGCAGACGCAAGGCTCGAACAATGCCGCGAATCAGACCGTGGATGCGTATTTCCAACGTATCCAGGGCTTGCTGGGGCGGCCCGGTGCTGCCAACTCGATTGATAATTTTATTACCTCGTTTTTCAACTCGCTGCAGCAACTGGCGGAAACGCCAGAGACCAATTCGCTCAAGAGCAACGCAATTGCGTCTGCCAGCCTACTGTCCTCGCAGCTTTCCAACTTATCACAAAATACAAACGACCTGCGCTTTGAAGCGGACCGCGAGATTTCGAATGTGGTATCCACGGTCAATAGCGCGCTTGATCGGTTGCGCACCATCAATGACGCGCTTAACCAGGCCAGTTCGCTTGGCCAGCCGACGGCGGGACTGCTCGATAACCGTGACCGGGAGTTGCTGACGATCTCGGAGAATCTCGATATCACCACGAGCTTTTCGGCCGCAGGCACGGTCAATATCACCACCAATAATGGTGCGGCTTTGCTTGAAGATGGCGTGCGTTATCAGTTGCGTTATTCGCCGGCATCTTCGGTAACGGTCTTCAGTAACGACCTGCCGGTGAATGCGTTGCAGGTTGTTTCCTTTAACGCGGCAGGCCAAGAAGTGGGGACGCCATCCACGCTTATTTCAGGAGGGAAAGGCAGTCAGGTCACTACCAGTCTGACCTCGGGAAAATTATTTGCCCTGCAGCAGGTGCGCGATCAGAAATTCACCGGTATTCTCGATCAACTCGATTCACTCGCCAGCCGCATACGTGACAACGTCAACGCATTGCATAATCGGGGCTCGGGTTTTCCGCCCGCCACGGAATTTACGGGTGACCGCGAGCTACGTCCCAGCAGCGCCTCGAACTGGACCGGGTCGGTGCGCATCGCGGTGCTAAGAAGCAATGGTGAGCCGGTCTCGTCTGGCTATGCGGATGAGACGTTCACCGGCATCCGCCCACTGCGTCTGGATTTGGCGGCGCTGAACTCTGGGCAGGGTAATGGCAGACCATCGCTGCAAGGCATCGTGGATGAAATCAATAACCATTTTGGTCCTCCGGGGAACAAAGTCACGCTTGGAAATCTGAACAATATTCAGATCGCTTCCGATACGAATGTGCTGCCCAGCGGTGCACCTCCATTGTTCAATTTTGATCTCGATCTGGATAATATCAGCGATGAATCGGCGCGGGTGTTTGTTACCGGCATTACGGTAACGGATGATTCGGCGACCAACATCACGAGCGTGACACAAGGCCCACCTGCGACCACTATTCTGCCATTGAATAGCTACACGACGATCGCCGGCTTGCCCGATGTGACAATCAACCTTGCCTCGTCGCAGAATCTCGTCCCCGGGGATCAGATTTTCCTTGGTGCACCCAGCGGTCCAGTGAACGGCATTCCTGCAGCGAACCTGACGGGATTTTTTACGGTCACCTCGGTGGTTGGTAATGCGGTCACGTTCACGGCTGGCGCGAACGCGACCATCACCGGTTCCGTGAATGACCCGGCAAATGTCTCTGCCGCTGCCGCCTATGATACGATTGCGCCAGGCGTCAAGGATCGTACGCGCGACAAGGGTGAACTGCAGGTTGATTTCAGCGGCAACCCCGGCTCGGCATTCTATGACATTACGCTCAATGTTTCGGTGGTCGATGATCAGGGCAATATCACTTCCGCGCCGGTCACTTACCGCATCAACAATAACGAAAGTAACCTGCTCAACCAGCGCTATGACGTATGGGGCGTCGGTGCACCCGGGGCTCTGGTATTGCCGGGCACATCGCAGCAATCGTTGCGCGCAATTCTGGTCGATGCCGATGGGGTCGAGCTGCCTACGCTGAATGGGCGTTACATTGAAGGTCCTGCATTCCTCAAGCTGGTTGGCGGAAATGCGGATGAAACGTATGGCATCGCGATTGATGAGCTGGATTCGCGCCAGTTGGGCGACCCCGACGCGTCGCCGCCAGATGCGGGGACAAATCGTGGCTTTTCGCATTATTTTGGCTTGAACAATTTTTTCGCCTCGAACCTGCCTACGGGAACCGGAGATACCGTCAAGGGCAGTGCAGCAAATCTTCGTGTGCAAGAGCGCCTGATCACCAACCCCAGCCTGATCTCAACCGGGCGGCTGGTGCAACAACAGCCCAGTGCAGCGACGAATAACCGGCCTGTTTACACGTTTGTACGGTTTGCCGGGGATAACTCGAACATACAGGAACTCGCTAGCTTCAACTCTGCCCGCGTGAGCTTCGATGCCATCGGTGGGTTGCCGGCAACGGAGCAATCGCTGCAGGGGTACAGCAGCGAGATTCTTGGCTTTGTCTCGCAACGCACCTCGGAGGCAGAGGACAACGCGAATAACAGCCAGCTGCTGCTGGATGGATTCACGAGCCGCTTGAATTCCGAAAGTGGCGTGAACCTCGACGAGGAACTTGCGAACACGATTACCTTTCAAAACGCCTATTCGGCGACGGCGCGGGTCATCACCACCGTCAATCGCCTGTACGAAGATTTACTCAACGCATTTTAGGGAGACTGAGCAATGGTTAGTACGCGCATTGGCAGCCTTGCATTGATCAACGATACGTTGCGGGATGTTTCGTCATCGCAAACACGGCTGGCAGATTTGCAGCAGCAAATCTCAAGCGGACTGAAGTCGCGCGATTTTGCGGGACTGAATGGCAGTGTCGAGCAATTCACGCAAGTGAATGGACAGATCGAGCGGGCGCAGCAATTCGCGATTAATAATCGCCTGAACATCAGTAAGCTGCAAACGACCGATATTGCCCTGGCCAATATCAGTGACCTTGCCGACCAGATTAAGAACGCCATTGTGGGCACGAATGGTGCCAATATTGGGACCTCGAACCTCGCGCAGCAGGTAACGGATTTGCTGGCTTCCATCGGGGGGGAATTGAACGCCAACTTCAACGGGGCGTTTATTTTTGGCGGAACCGACACCCTCAACCCACCGGTGCCTTCGACCAGTGTGACCAATACCGCGAACGGCATCCCCGACGATAATTACTATGCCGGCTCGAAGCAAAATGCCACCTTGCGCGCGGATGAGCGCACGGAAGTCGAATTTCCCGTACGGGCGGACGATATCGCCTTCCAGAAGATTTATGCAGCCGCGCGCCAAGCGATTAACGCAGTGAATAGCCGCGACACTACGCAGCTTCAGGCCGCTCAGCAGCTGATTCAAGACGGCCAGCGCGACCTGACGGCGGTGCGCTCGCGCCTTGGGGGCACCGTGAACAATATCCAGCAAACGGATGCCCGGTTGAAGGATTTGCGCACCTATTGGCAGCAGCTTTCGGACGGGATCAGTAAAACGGATATTGTGCAGGCCTCGACCGAGGTGGCGGGCTATCAGGCCATTTTGCAGGCCACCTTCCAAGTATATGCCCGCTTAAGCCAACTGCGACTCTCGGATTTCCTGCGCAGTTAACGTTTTTTGTTCAACGATTCAAGAAAAGGCCACCAGTTTACTTGCATGCCAAACCCACTATGCTAAAGTGTAGATGTCCTGCCTTTAGTGTAACCCACGTTACCACTTGAAGGAGAGACCTATGCTACGAGGAGAATTTTTAATGACCGGCACCGGTCCTGCGGTAATTGGCCAAACGATGCTTTCCTCTGCATTGGCAGAATCGGAAGAAATCGATACGCGTTTTGGCCGGATTACCATTCAACCCCGCCAATCCATCCATTTCCCGATGGGTGTGCTTGGGATGCCGGATCGACATAATTACTGCCTGACGCATTTCCCCTCCGAGAAAATGGCGCGTTTCAAGCTGCTTCAGTCGATTGATGACACCGCGTTATCGTTTATCACGCTGCCGATTGATGTTGAGAACCCCATCATCGAGCGCGCTGACCTTGAACAAGCCGCACAGGACCTTGAAATGGTGCTGAGTGATGTGGTGATTTTGCTCATGGTCACGGTCCAGCGTGATTCCGGCGTGGCAAAACTCTCGACCAATGCGCGGGCACCCGTGCTGATTGACGTGAACCGCCGGGTGGCAGCACAGTATGTGTTCTCACACGCGAAATATCTCATTCGTCAACCGCTTTCGATGTAATCTTCCCGCCCGGGTGCGGGCAAGAATTGCTGGAGTTACCGAAGAACCCCGTCAGCACGAGGAACCCAG
>CAZOFC010000093.1:0-8146 GCA_964578965.1 uncultured Azospirillum sp. | reverse complement strand
ACCCACGCCAAGGGCTATCACGTGCTCGCCTATGATGTGGATGCGAGCAAAATCGAGAAGCTGAACGCCAGCAAATCCTACCTCAAAGGGATTGAGGACAGCGCGGTGGCGGACATGATGGCAACGAAACGCTTTACTGCCACCGCTGATGCGCGCGAATTGGCCAAGGCGGATGTGCTGATTATGTGCGTGCCAACGCCGCTCACCAAGCACCGCGAGCCGGATATGAGCTATGTGGTGACGACGACAGAAACCATTGCCGCGCATTTGCGCCCCGGCCAACTGGTGGTGCTGGAATCCACCACCTACCCCGGCACGACGACGGATGTGCTGAAACCCCTGCTTGAAAAAACCGGCCTTGTCTCAGGCGTGGATTTCTTCCTCGCCTACAGCCCCGAGCGCGAGGACCCCGGTAACGGATTTTTCTCGACCCATTCCATTCCCAAAGTCGTGGGGGCGGATGATGACGCCTCGCGCGCGCTTGCCATGGCGCTTTATGCGAATGTGGTCACGCAAGCCGTGCCTGTCAGCACCAGTGCGACAGCAGAAGCGGTGAAACTCACCGAAAATATCTTCCGCAGTGTGAACATTGCGCTCGTGAATGAGCTTAAAATTGTCTTCGAAAAAATGGGTATCGATATCTGGGAAGTGATCGATGCGGCAAAAACCAAGCCGTTTGGCTTCATGCCCTTCTACCCCGGCCCAGGCGTGGGTGGCCACTGCATCCCGATTGACCCGTTCTACCTCACCTGGAAATCACGCGAATATGGCATGCCGACCCATTTCATCGAGCTTGCCGGGCAAATTAACCAAGCGATGCCTGATTATGTGATTGATCGCCTGCGCCAAGGGCTCGATACGCATTACCGCAAGGGCGTGAATGGCTCGCGTATTTTGCTGCTAGGTATCGCCTATAAAAAAGATGTTGATGATGTGCGCGAGAGCCCCTCGCAACTGATTTTCGAGAAGCTCGAGGCCATCGGCGCCAAGGTGGATTATCATGATTCGCACTTTGCAGAAATTCCCGCCATGCGCGCACACCCCACACTCACGGGCCGTAAATGCGTGCCCCTTACCGCCGAATCACTGGCGAGCTACGACGCGGTGGTGGTGACGACGGATCACAGCAATGTTGATTATGAATTTGTGGCAAAGCACAGCAAGCTGGTGATCGATACCCGCAACGCCCTGCGCCATGTGACGGACCGCACACACATCGTGAAGGCTTAAGTTTTCTAGCGAATTACGGACGCAAGAATCTGCCCGGTTTTTTCGTTTTGCAGCACCACGGCAAGGCCCTCACCACTGCTGGCGGGCGCTGGCACGGTGAAGCTGGCTGGTTTTTGCTGCCACTCGCCGATGCGTGTAATGCTGGTCACGCTATTAGCCGTTTTCAATGTCTCCCCGCGGTTTTCACCGGCTTTCACTTGCGTGCTGGTGCTGCGGGTGAAGCGAAAGGCGAGCACGGCTAATGGTGCATCGCTTTGCAACGTATCCGGCGCAATGCTCAGCGTCAGTTGATTGGGCGTTGCCGATTCGCTCAGCGTTAAGCGGGCATGGATGCGCGCGCGTGCCTGCTCGATGGCGCGGCGCACCTCGCCTTTGTTCGAACCCACGGCGGAATACGCCCCATCGACCATCACTTGCGGGGTGAACACATTATTGCGCCCAAGGTAACTTGAATAATTACGCTGGCGCTCAGTATGCGCGGCCTTCGCATAGGGGTCTTTCCAGCCCAGATAATCCCAGTAATCGACATGGAGCGTGAGTGGCACGAGGGATGGATCGCGCGAAAGCTCGACCAGTAATTCCTCCGCCGGTGGGCAGGATGAACAGCCTTGCGAGGTAAATAATTCCACCACCACGGGGGCGGGGTTCGTGGCACTCGCGCTTGCCCCCTGCCCGCTTATGAAGGCCAATAAACTTGCGGCTAGTATGTGTTTTTTCATAATGCCCCCGTGCTATTTCAATTCTCTATTCGTGGGCGTGGGCGATAAGGTTACTTGCCCGAGAGATATTCGATGGTGAGCTTTTTGCCGGTTTCGATGGCGGGCTGGTCAAAAGCGTTGATGCCAAGCAAAGCGGCGGTAAAAATAACCTCGAGCGTGCAGTGCATCAGCAATGCACCGAGCGTCATTTCATCGAGCGTGGCGCAAGTAATGGTGCGTAGTGGCCTGCCCGCTTTAATAAGCGTCGCATTGGTCGCGCGTTGCTCGGCCATGAATAGATCGCCCAATGTATGGCCATTCAGGAAGGCAAGGTCATCCTGCGAGCCATCCGCATCGATCCGTGGGCCGTGGCCCGAGCCATCCACAATCAGGGCGGTGAAGCATTTATCGGCTGGGCCCTCAAGGTAAAGCTGTAACTGGCTGTGCTGGTCGCTTGCGCCACGGCTGGGGATGAGCGTGGTGCCAAAGCCGTTTTTGCCCAAGCTTTCCGCCCAACACTGGCGGTGCCAACGTGCAAGGCCGCCCAATCTGTCATTGTAATGCATGAACACATGCTGGCTTATATTCTTTTCATTCAGCGCCATGTGCATTGCGGCTGCCTCGCCCGCGGCAGCAAGCGAGCCAGAAAAATTTTCGGCGAGCGTGATGTGCGCACCGGCACGAAGCGCCCGAATATCCATCCCCACGGCGGCGGCTGGGATTAGCCCTACGGCAGACAACACGGAAAAGCGGCCGCCTAAATCAGGGTCATGCGCCAGCACGCGCATGCCATGATGGCTGGCTAGGCGGTGCAATGGGTTATCATTGGTGATGGTGATGATGGTGAAATGTTTTGCGTAGTTAGCGCCGATGCGCTCACGCGCTTCACGCAGGAAAACCGCAAACTGGGCGTGGGTTTCAACCGTGTTGCCGGATTTGCTGATGACGAGAAACGCCGTGCGCATCCATGGCAGCTGGTTAATGAGCAGCCCCGTGGTGTGGGGGTCGATGTTATCAACAAAGTGAAGTTGCAGGCCGCCCTCTTTGCGCAAATGGGCGAGAAATGCGCCACCAAAGCTCGAGCCACCCATACCGACCACCACCAGTGCCTCATAGCCATTGGCATATTCGTTGGCGATGGCCTCGATCGCATCCAGATCATCGGTACGCGCGGGCATGGCGAATATGGGCGCGCATTCGCGCACAGGGTTTTTGGCAATGGCGGGGATGAGCGTGCGCGCTTTATCAGCATAGGCGGAAAAGCGTTCCGCCGGCATACCGCGCGGGCCGACGGATGCTTCAAATACATCCTCTAGCGATTGTTGGAACAAGGCGCGGGTCATGCTGTCTCATGGAATGTGAATCATGCGTTGCCATGCATACGGGGTAAGCGTTACAGTTTCAACCCTTTGATTTATGCTTGAGGTTCTGGCGCGTCGCGTTGTACACATACCTGCCTTGGCCGCTCGGCTGGCACAGATGATGAAAGGTATCGGCGTGACTCAGACAACGTTCCCCAAAGTGCGCAAAGCTATTTTTCCGGTCGGTGGGCTTGGCACGCGGTTCTTGCCCGCCACCAAATCCATGCCCAAGGAAATGCTGCCCGTGGTCGATAAACCCCTTATTCACTATGCCTTCGAGGAAGCACGCGAGGCGGGCATCGAGCAGTTCATTTTTGTCACCGGGCGCAACAAACACGCAATCGAGGATCATTTCGACCATGTGCATGAGCTGCAAACGCATTTGAGTGAAACACGCAAACGCCGCGAGCTTGACCGCATTAGTGAATGGTTGCCTGCGGCCGGGAGCATTAGCTTCACCCGCCAGCAAGAGCCGCGTGGCCTCGGCCATGCTGTATGGTGCGCCCGGCATTTGATTGGCAACGAACCCTTCGCCGTGATTTTGGCGGATGATATGGTGCTCGCCGAACAAGGCTGCTTAAGCCAAATGGTTGCTGCGCATGCCACGAGTGGTGGCAACATGCTGGGGGTGATGGACATCCCGCGCGAGAAAACCGCTAGCTATGGCATTGTGGATATTGATGCGAACACTGCATCGGCAGATAGTAAGTTGGTTAAGGCCCGCGGGCTGGTGGAAAAACCTGCGCCTGAGAACGCCCCCTCGACCTTGTCCATTATTGGGCGCTATATTTTGCAGCCCGAGATTTTCACGGTGCTTGAAAACCAAACGCCGGGGGCTGGCGGCGAAATTCAGCTGACGGATGCGATTGCCCAACTCATTCACACCGATAATGTCTATGGCTACCGGTTTGATGGCGTGCGCTATGATTGTGGTTCGCTCGTGGGCTTTGTGGCGGCAAACGTGGCCTATGCGCTCGATCGCAGCGACATTAAAGCCACCATGACAGCGGAACTTCAAGGCGTATTCGCCCGCGCCGGGGTTACATTTTAGGCGCTGATGCCTGAGCGATAGCCGCAAACGACCCCATATCGCTCCACCCCATATCAAGCGCAACGACCATCGCTCGCTTGGTGTGCTCCATCACCGCGCGGTCAAATGGGAGAGAGGGTGCTGCGGCAAGCGCTGCTTCATCGAGCATGATGTGCTCATCCATGCGTTTTGAAGTGCTGACTGCCGTGCGGCAGGCACTGATAATCTCAGGGGCATAGGCTTCCATTTCCTCGATGACGGTGTGCGCGTGCATGAGGAAAATGCCGCTGTTCCAGCCATAATTGCCCGCTTTCAAAAAGGCGGTAGCGGTTGCCGCATCTGGCTTTTCGGTGAAGCGCCGCACATGGCAGATGCCAGGCCACTGTTCTCTCCCCTCACCGATTTCGATATAGCCATAGTCCGTATTCGCCTCGCGCGGGGGGATGGCAAAGATGAGGATATGACCTGCCTGCACCGCCGCTTGGGCAGAATTCACCGCCTGTATCAGCAATTCTGGCTGTTCAATCACATGGTCACTGGGCATGATCAACATTGGGCTATGAGGTGGCAGCGCTAAGGCAGCAAGCGTGATGGCCACCGCCGTGTTGCGCGCCACCGGCTCGAACATCACTTGTGCATTGTCGCACCGTATTTCCTCAAGTTGCTCGCGTACCAGCTCGCGATGATTCACATTCGCCACCACCAGTGGCGGCGCGAATAATGCAGGGTCGGCAACACGCAGCACGGCCTCTTGAAAGAGGCTTCGCCCAGAGGCACCTTTGAGCACGAATTGCTTGGGGTTTTGAGGGGTGGATAATGGCCACAACCGAGTACCACTGCCGCCCGCGAGAATAACCGGGACAACAGCATTCAGGCGATTGTTTGCCAGCACGCGGCTAGCGCATTGAGTACGGGTTCATGGTATGCATGTTCGCGGCTTCACCATGTTGGCTTGAATCAAGCCCGTGGCCTTCCGCATCCACCCCGACACGGATAGGAACGATGGCCCCGACCAGCTTCACGATGATGATGGTGGCAATGAACGAGAATACCGCCACCGCAAGCACCGCTAGGGCATTTGTGCTCAGCAGATCAAGCTTGCCAGAGACAAAGTAGCCCTCGACCGTGACGACCTCATTGACGGATTTATCCGCAAACAGCCCGGTCATGATCGCACCGCAGACACCGCCCATCCCATGGCAGGCAAACACATCGAGCGAATCGTTGAGATGGGTGATTTTTTTGACGAGCGCCGCAACAAAGAAGCAAATCACTGCCGCCACCGCACCAATGATGAGTGAGGATTGGATGGTCACAAAACCTGCCGCTGGGGTGATCGCCACCAAGCCTACCACCAAACCAATCGAGGAACCGACTGCCGTGGGCTTGCCGTGAATGGCCCAATCAAGGAACATCCAGGCCAAAAATGCGGCGGCCGCGGCAAGGAACGTGTTCATGAATGCATAGGCCGCAAGCGCGCCCGAGGTGATGGCCGAACCGGCGTTGAAACCAAACCAGCCAAACCACAGCAGCGCAGCCCCAAGCATGATCATGGGCACATCATTCGGGGTGGGTGATTGATCGGGGTGGCGGCGACCGAACAAGAAGCCGCAGGCAAGAGCCGAGAACCCCGCCGTGATATGCACCACCAGGCCACCAGCAAAATCAAGCCCGCCATCTTTGAGGATCCAGCCATCCGGCCCCCACACCCAATGCGCGACAGGTACATAGACCGCCAGACTCCATACCAGCATGATGATAAGCCATGCCTTGAAGTTCACGCGTTCGGCAAACGAGCCGGTGATGAGTGCTGGGGTAATGATGGCAAACATCATCTGAAAGGCAACGAAGGCAAGCGTTGGGATGCCCGTATCACCATACATGGCGGTTTCGAGGCCTTTGAGCATGGCCTGCGAGCTGTTACCAATCAGCGGGCTACCTTCGGTGAAGACAAGGCTGTAGCCAATCACAACCCAGGCGATGCCAACAATGGCGAGCGCGACATAGTTCTGAAGTAAGGTGGAGACCACGTTTTTCCGATGCACCATGCCGCCATAGAAAAATGCCAAACCGGGAGTCATCAGCATCACCAGCGCCGCACTCAATAACAACCAGGTCGTATTGCCACTATCTATTTTTGCGGCTTCGGCTGCAAGTGTCGGGCCGGCCAATAGTCCCGTCAGCGCGAATCCAACGATGGGGGTGAGTGTGCGCATAAAGCCTCCATGCTCGTTGATTATGCCACGCAGCTAATCGAAACTTATGCTGCACCGCAACTAAATTTTCATGCCTGCTTTACAAGCTGTTGATAGCTCGTATGGTGAGGAATCATTTAATTTGTCTATGATTGCTTATGGATATGTCGTTTCTCGGTGATTTAAATTTAGCTTCGGCGCTCGATAGTATTGCCGGCGCCACGCTGAAACTTGGCAATATCAGCCTCAATCCCTATGCCATCTTCAAGAGTATCGCTGTTATCTGCGTTCTTTTGTGGCTGTCGGGGGTGCTCATCCGCAGGCTTGAACGTCGCCTGAAGCGCAGCGAGATGCGCGCGAGCAACCGCGCCCTAATCATGAAGATGGTGCAGATTGCCCTGTATTGCCTGGTTGCCCTGGTTGGCATGCAGGTCATGGGCATCAACCTCACCGCGCTGAGCGTATTCGGTGGCGCACTGGGCGTGGGGCTTGGCTTTGGTTTACAGAAAATCGCCAGTAATTTTATCAGCGGCCTGATTCTGCTGTTTGAAAAATCGATTGAGGTGGGTGATCTGATTGAGCTGGCGGATGGGACGGTGGGCTTCGTGCGCCGCACACACGCGCGCTACACACTGCTTGAGGCGCAAGATGGCCGCGATGTGCTCATCCCCAACGAAGAATTCATCACCCACCATGTGATCAACTGGACCCACCGCAACAAGCATGCGCGGGCAGATATTACCGTCACCATTGGCTATGAGTGCGACGTCGCCCTGGCAAAAAAACTGATGCTTGAAGTGGCAAATGCGCACCCCAAGCGTGCCCCTAACCGACAAAATATCTGTGTGGTTCATGCCTTTGGTGATGTAGGCATCACCCTGCTGATGCATTTTTGGGTCGCGGATGTTATGGATGGGCGGCTTGAACCCAAAGGGGAAGTGATGGAAGAAATCCTCCGCCGCTTTAAGGAGCATCATATCACTATCCCCTACCCGCAGCGCGAAGTTCGTGTAACGAATGTCAGCGATGCATTGCACGAGGTGAGCGCATGATTGTTGTTCCCACTTTCTTTTGTCATACCAGCGAAAGCTGGTATCCAGTGCAGCGCATCTGCGCTGCGAGATTTTCTACAAGAAGCTGGATTCCAGCCTGCGCTGGCATGACAGGATTCAAATATGAGATGAGCGCATGAGCATCCTGACCATCGGTGGCGAAGAAATCGAGCGCGGCACCCGCAAGCAGCTAGCGCTCACGGTTGCCAAGCTCTACGATTTCACGGATATGAAAATCCCCGTCGAGGTGGTACGCGGGATTGAGGATGGGCCAACATTATTTGTCTCCGCCGCCATCCATGGGGATGAAATCAATGGCGTGGATATTGTCCGTCGCTTGCTGAAACATCGCATGCTTAAATCCATCGCCGGCACACTGATTGCCATTCCGATTGTGAATGTGTTCGGCTTTAACGATAAATCGCGCTATTTGCCCGATAGGCGCGATTTGAACCGCAGCTTCCCCGGTGCCGAGCATGGCTCACTCGCGAGCCAGATTGCCTACATGTTCCGCACCGAAATTGTGAACCAATCCACGCACGGGATTGATTTGCACACCGGCGCGCTGCACCGGCGCAAC
>CAZOFC010000092.1:0-8448 GCA_964578965.1 uncultured Azospirillum sp. | reverse complement strand
CATGTCATAGCCCATATAGCCAATGAGGCCCGCGGCCATGGGCGGTGTGCCCTCGGGCAGGTCCATACGGTGTTTGGCAACCAAGCTGCGCAGCGTGCTGATCGAATCATCCCATGCCGATTCAAAACTATCTTCGGCGAAGGGCGGTGTGGTCGAGATTTCCGAGCGGTTACCAAAGCAGCGCCACATCATGTCGGGGTCGATGCCGATGATGGAGTAGCGCCCGCGTGATTCGCCACCCTCGACCGATTCGAGCAGGAAGGCAGGGCCACTATCGATCGGCAATTTCAGCATCGCCGAGACCGGTGTTTCAAGATCGCTCACACGTTTAGTGTAAATCACCTGCGGCTTACCCGAGGCGGCTTGTGCAATGAATGCTTCCCGGCTTGGGGTGAAGGTGAAGGCGCTCATTATTCCTGACCTGGTGAAGTGCGCATGAGGGCGGGGTTGATGGTGACCTTATGCTTCGTGGTGAAGGATTGAAAGGCGCGGTTTTCAATCTCCTGCCCTAGTTTCTGGATGTCTTTTTCATTCGCCGCGCGGGTGCTCGCAGCATCCGCCGTTGGCAAGTGCGAGGCAGTGATGAGGGCGATGACCTGATCGCCGTTATCGTTGGTCAGTGGGCCAGCCACCTCATTCACGTTGCGCTCGAAAATGGCTTGATGAAGTGCGAGGGGCACGCCATTGCTTTCGAGCTTCTTGCCTTCGACCGGGCGGGGCAGGCGGCTGACCGCGCGGTTGCTGAGTTTAAATTCCTCGGCCACGGCTTGCCAGTTGGGTGCTTTGGCGAGTGCTGCTTTCACGGCTTGCGCTTTGGTGCGTGCGGCAGCCAGGGCTTGCTCTTTACCAAGGCGGGTTGCTACGTCGGCCTTCACCGCATCAAACGGTTTGGGCGCGGCGGCATTAATTTTCTTTGCAGAGACCATCAATAACGCGCCATCACGGCTACGGATGAGGCGCGAGATTTCGCCCTCGCTCAAGCCAAACCCTTGCTCGATCACGGTGCGCGTAATTTCATCGCCGCCGGTTGTTGCGGCATCTTGCTTCGCATT
Source organism: uncultured Azospirillum sp. (assembly GCA_964578965.1). Classification (GTDB taxonomy): domain Bacteria; phylum Pseudomonadota; class Alphaproteobacteria; order Rickettsiales; family UBA3002; genus QFOX01. Next base: position 7,396 of record CAZOFC010000092.1, on the reverse strand, counting down.
TTCAAGCAGGCGCGGGGTGACGCTCAGCCCAGCGCTGGTGAAGGCTTCACCCATGGTTTTGCCGCCGGCCAATGCGTCCTCGATGCTGTTGCCAAGCTCAAGCAGCGCCCGCTCACGTGCGGCGGTGCTGCCTGCGGCTTCGCCTTCAGGTGCAGTGGCGGCAGATTTTTTAAGCAGCTGATCAATATCGCCTTGCGTAAGCACCACATATTCCAGCGTGCGGGTTTCCGGCAGCATGTAGAGGGCGGATTTGTTTTCCTCGTAAAATGCGGTCAGCGCGGCATCATCACTTGGGGCCGCTGCACTACCTGCGGGGATGGTGAGCAGCACCGCATCACGCGTTTCGCCATTGATGCGCGCTTCGAGCGCCAGAATACTTGCCGGTGGCGTTGCATCGTTCATCGCAAGGCTATCGATCAGAAAACGCCCAGCGATTTCCTGCTTCAGCTGATTCACGAATGCAGCCTCTGGCAGTGGCTGGTTTGCGATGTAGCGCTTGAAACGCTCGGTACTGAATTTGCCCGACTCATCGGCAAACTCGGGCGCGCTGAGGATGAAGGATTTCAACAATGCATCATTCACGAACAGGCCAATATCACGCATGGTTTGCAGTGTTAGCTTCTGTTGCACCAACTGGCGAATCACGCTGATTTCAAGCTGACCTGGGGGCAAATTCTTGATGTTCAGTGCCTCAAGCTGGCGGCCAACCACACTGCGCTGCTGCTGAAATTCACCAATGCTGATGACCTGACCACCGACCTTGGCGGCATAGCTTGGGCCGGAATTAGTGAAAATATCGCCAATGCCCCAAATGCCGAACGACAGGACAAGAAACCCCATGAGTATTTTGGAGGCGATGCTTTTGGAGAGGTTGCGCATGGAGTCGAGCATGAGGTTCCTTGAAGCTTAAAGTTTAACGGACGCGAAGATGTACACGCTCCACCCTTTTTGTCAAAGGGGCACCTCTCATGAAATCATTTTAACGGCGAATCTGCTTGCAATGAAACTTCGGCGAAATGCTCATGTAGATATTGCTACACGGCGCTTTCGCCACTTCATTGCAGCGCGCTTCATCCGTTAGAATGCTTCCTGACAGATGCCCCAAGGGTTGACGATGCGAAGCGTGGCTGGCATAGCAGTCGCATGGGTGCACACACAACATGGCTGGTCGCGAACTGGAAAATGAACGGCAACGCCGCTTTAGTGCGTGACTGGGCGGCGGCGGTGAATACCGCACTAGTCCCGCTTCCCCCCACCCTGAAGGTTACCTTCTGCCCGCCAGCGATTTACCTTGAAGATGCACATAGTGTATTGCCAAACGCGGCTCTGCTTGGCCTTGGTGCGCAGAATTGTCATCACGAGGCGAAGGGTGCCTATACGGGTGAAATCAGCGCGGCGATGCTTGTGGATAAGGGCTGCCATACGGTGATTGTTGGGCATAGCGAATGCCGCAACCGAGGGGATTGCGACACGGTGGTGGTGAAAAAAGCCAAAGCTGCCATCGACGCTGGCCTGATGCCGTTGATTTGTGTGGGTGAGTCGCTCGCCGATTATGAGCAGCAGCAGACACTTGCAGTACTCGATGCGCAGCTTGCGCAAATTGCTGCGCTCGATAATACGCGTTACGCCATTGCCTATGAACCCCTCTGGGCGATAGGCTCGGGCCGCACCCCCACGCTAGCTGAAATCAGCGCTGCCCACAGCCATATTAAATCAGTGCTTGGAAGTCGGGTAAACGTCCTGTATGGAGGCTCCGTCAACGCGGGCAATATCCATGAAATCCTTGCGCTACCTGATGTTTCGGGGGCGCTGATTGGTGGGGCCAGCTTGGAAATTCATAGTATGTGCGCGCTGATGGAACGTGCTGCACAGGCAGTCAAAGGGAAGTAAGTGATGGAACAGGTATTATTGGTCGTTCAAGTGCTGTTGGCGATGGGGCTGATTGGCATGGTGCTGATTCAACGTTCGGATTCGGATGGGTTTGGCCTGAGTGGCGGGGGCAGTAACCTCATGTCGGGGCGCACGGCCGCGAACGCGATGACGCGTATCACCGCGATTTTTGCGGCGCTGTTCATCATCAACTCGCTGGTGCTCTCGGTGATGGCGGCGAGTGGCCGCGCACCCTCGATCATCGAATCGTTGGAAGCGCCCGCGGAGCAGGGCGACAAAGCGCCTGCGGTGCCGCTGGCAGAAGAGGGCAAAGCGGATAAGAAAGCTGCTAAAGCTGCCGTGGATGCGAAAGTAGGCGCGCCGGAAGTGCCCGCTGTGGGCGCGGATGATGCTGTGCCAGTGGCGCCTAAAAAGGCGGTGAAAAAAGTGCTGAAGCCTGCGGACGCTGAAGCAGGTGAGAGCGAAACGAACGAATAATTTTTATCAAGGAGCCAACGGGCTATGCCAACGCGCTATATTTTCATCACCGGCGGCGTGGTTTCTTCGCTTGGTAAGGGGCTAAGTGCGGCGTCGCTCGCGGCATTGCTGCAAGGGCGCGGCTACAAAGTGCGCTTGCGCAAGCTTGACCCCTATTTGAACGTGGACCCCGGCACCATGAACCCCACCCAGCATGGGGAAGTGTTTGTGACCGAAGACGGCGCTGAGACCGACCTTGATTTAGGCCATTACGAGCGCTTCACGGATGTGAACGCCAAAAAATCCGATAACATCACCGCTGGGCGCATTTATTCCACCTTGCTCGCGAATGAGCGCAAAGGGGCGTATCTCGGTGGCACCGTGCAGGTGATTCCGCACGTGACGAATCTCATTAAAGAATTCGTAACCGGCGATAACGATAAAGAAGATTTCGTGCTGTGTGAAATTGGCGGCACGGTGGGTGATATTGAGGGCTTGCCGTTTTTCGAGGCGATTCGCCAAGTGGGTTATGAGCTTGGGCGTGACCGTGTGCTTTATTGCCACGTGACGCTGGTGCCTTATATCGCTGCGGCGAAGGAACTCAAAACCAAGCCTACCCAGCACTCGGTCAAAGAGCTTCGCAGCATCGGGATTCAGCCGGATATGATTCTGCTGCGCGCGGATCGACCGATCCCCGAGAATGAAAAGAAAAAAGTGGCGCTGTTTTGCAATGTGCCTGAGGCGAATGTGATCTCGGCGCTTGATGCCTCGTCGATTTATAAGGTGCCGAAGAACCTTCACCTGGAGGGCTTCGACACGCAGGTGCTGGCACACTTCAAGATGAAATCGAAGCAGGAACTGGACCTCAAGGAATGGGACCGGATTGTGACCCGCTTTGAGAGCCCGCGCGGCGAGGTGAATATTGCGCTTGTTGGTAAATATACCAGCATTGGTGATACCTATAAATCACTCACCGAGGCGCTCGATCATGCGGGCATTGAAAATAATGTGCGCGTGAATGTGAAATGGATCGATGCGCGGGTGTTCGAATCCGCCGATGCGCATAAAAAGCTCGAAGGGGTGGATGCAATCCTGGTTCCCGGCGGCTTTGGCGAAGCAGGGGTGAAGGGTAAAATTGCTGCTGTCACCTATGCGCGTGAGAATAAGATTCCGTATTTCGGTATCTGCTATGGCATGCAAGTCGCCGTCATCGAGATGGTGCGCAACCTGCTCGGTGTGAAGGACGCGACCAGTAGCGAGTTCAGCACCCCACACACGAAGGACCCGCGCGGCCAAGTGGTGGGCCTGATGACGGAATGGGAGCAAGATGGTGTGAAACACAAGCGCGGCGCGGATGCCGATATGGGCGGCACCATGCGCCTTGGCAGCTACCCGTGCACCATTAAGCCGGGCACGCTTGCCCATAAAATCTATGGCGATACCAAAATCAGTGAGCGCCACCGCCACCGCTATGAAGTGAATCTCTCTTATGCGGATGATTTGGCGAAGCATGGGGTTGTTTTTAGCGGCCTCTCGCCCGATGGCAAACTGCCCGAGATTGTGGAAATCAAAGGCCATCCATTCTTCATTGCCGTGCAGTTCCACCCGGAATTTAAATCACGCCCATTCGCCGCGCAGCCCATTTTTGCGGGCTTTGTGAAGGCGGCGAAGGAGCATGCTAAATCCTCGGATAAAGCTGCTTAGCCATGGCAGGCGGGCTGCTTGCATTGCTTGATGATGTGGCGGCACTGGTGAAGGTGACTGCAGCAAGCCTTGATGATATTCCGACCCAAATTGCCAAAACCAGCGGCAAAGTTGCCGGTGTGGTGATTGATGATGCAGCGGTGACCCCGAAATATGTGGTGGGCCTCGACCCCAAGCGCGAGCTGGCGATTATTTATCGCATTGCCCGGCGATCACTCATCAACAAGATTCTGTTCCTCACCCCCGCAGCGCTGCTGCTGGGCTATCTTGCACCGTGGGCGATTACCCCCATACTCATGGTCGGTGGTGCCTATCTATGTTTTGAGGGGTATGAAAAACTGCACGCAAAACTATTTCACGCGCCGCATGCTGAAGCGGATGAAGCGTTAGAAACCATTACGCCCGAGGCGCTTGAGAAAATCCGTATCGATAGTGCGGTGCGCACGGATTTGATTCTCTCGGCTGAGATTATTGCCATCACGTATGCAACCGTTGCGCAGCGTGATTTCTTCTACCAAACGGCGGTACTACTTAGCATTGCGGTGGGCATTACGGTCGCGGTCTATGGCGTCGTCGGCCTCATTGTGAAGGCCGATGATGTGGGCGTGCACCTTGCCAAGCGGTCACGCATTGGTGCGATTCGTGCGCTCGGGCGTGGGTTGGTGAAGGGCATGCCACCGTTTTTGCAGCTTTTGGGTGGAATTGGCACCGCCGCCATGCTTTGGGTGGGGGCTGAAATTGTAGCCCATGGGGTTGCGCCCCTGCATCATGCGCTTGAGCATTTGCAGGCTTCGCTTGGCGGGCAGCCGGTGCTGGCATGGTTTACTAAAGCGAGCATATGTGCGCTTGGCGGTTTGGTGCTTGGCGCGCTTGTAGCGCAGATGATAAAACTAGCATCACGCTTTAAGGGTGGTTTTACTCAGTCGAAGTGATAGATCTATCGTCATTGCGAGGAGCGGAGCGACGTGGCAATCTAGGCAAAAGAAAAATCTAGCGCCAAGGACTTGGCGCGCTGGATTGCTTCGGCAAAAGCCTCGCAATGACAAATAAGGATACATTATGACCAAACAAACTCATGTCTCAGCCGGTAACGTCACTTTCGGCAACAATTTGCCGCTCGCGCTGATTGCCGGCCCATGCCAGATGGAATCGCGCGACCATGCGATGGATATGGCTGGCGCCATTCATGAAATCGCGAAAGCGCGAGGGCTCGGGTTTGTCTACAAAACGAGTTATGATAAGGCCAATCGTACTAGCCTCAAGGGTGTGCGCGGCATGGGGCTTGATAAATCCCTCGCGGTATTCGAGGAGGTGCGCAAAACCTATGGCGTACCAACCTTGACGGATGTGCACGAGATTCCACACTGCGCGGCGGTGGCGCCGGTAGTGGATATTCTTCAGATTCCCGCGTTTTTGTGCCGACAGACGGATTTGTTGATTGCGGCAGCCAACACTGGCCGCGTGGTGAATGTTAAAAAAGGCCAGTTCCTTGCCCCGTGGGATATGAAGAATGTGGTCAGTAAAATTGCGGATTCGGGCAATCACAACATTATGCTCACCGAGCGCGGGGCATCCTTTGGCTATAACACCCTTGTGGTGGATATGCGCAGCTTGCCCATCATGGCGCAGACGGGCTATCCCGTGATTATGGATTGCACGCATGCGGTGCAGCAACCCGGCGGGCAGGGAACAAGTAGCGGTGGCCAGCGCGAATTTGTGCCAACCATTGCCCGCGCGGCGGTGGCGGCGGGTGTGGCCGGTGTGTTCATTGAAACACACCAGGACCCTGACAACGCACCAAGCGATGGGCCGAACATGGTGCCGCTGCACCAGCTTGGCGCGCTGCTTGACCAGCTACTGGCATTCGACAAATTGGCAAAAAGCTTCGCCGCTTGACGCGTTTGGGCAGAGAACTTACACAGGCTACTTGTCATTCCTGCGAAAGCAGGAATCCACTTCACTGCCTCCACAAGGAGATTCCCGCCTTCGCGGGAATGACAACTGATTAAGGAAAATAGCATGTCCAACATCCGTTCCATTTTCGCGCGTGAAATCATTGATAGCCGTGGCAACCCCACCATTGAAGTGGATGTGGCGCTTGAAAATGGCGCGACAGGGCGCGCCGCAGTGCCCTCGGGCGCGAGCACCGGCAGCAAGGAAGCGCTGGAGCTGCGCGACGGCGATACGAATCGCTATAACGGCAAAGGCGTGCGCAAGGCGGTTGAAAATGTGATCGGCCTGAATGAACAGCTACGCGGATTAACGGCGCTCGATCAGGTGATGATTGATGAGGCGTTGATGGATATTGACGGAACTCCGACGAAATCCAACCTTGGTGCGAATGCGATTCTTGGTGTGTCGCTTGCGGTGGCGAAAGCTGCAGCGCAATCCTCTGGCTTACCGCTTTATCGCTATGTGGGCGGGACGGGGGCAACCGTGCTGCCGGTGCCCATGATGAATATCATCAATGGTGGCGCGCATGCCGATAACCCGATTGATATTCAGGAATTCATGATCATGCCGATTGCTGCCTACACGATGGGCGACGCGGTGCGCGTGGGTGCGGAGATTTTTCATGCCCTCAAAAAGCAACTGAAAGATGCCGGCCACAACACTGGCATTGGCGACGAGGGCGGCTTTGCACCTGCGCTTCGCAGCGCCGAAGATGCCTGCGGATTTATTTGTAAGGCGATTGAGGCCGCGGGATTCAAGCCCGGCGAGGATGTGGTGCTGGCCCTTGATGCCGCCTCGACTGAATTTTACAAGAATGGCCGTTATGAAATGGTGGGGGAGGGCAAATCGCTCGATGTTGCGGGCTTGGTTTCGTATTACGAAAATCTGGTCAGCAAGTTTCCCATCGCCTCGATTGAGGATGCCTGCGCCGAGGATGATGAGGCGGGCTGGGCTGCCATCACGGCCGCGCTTGGCCGCAAAGTACAGCTGGTGGGGGATGATTTATTTGTCACCAACCCGGCCATTCTCGCGGCGGGGATTGAAAAGGGCCTCGCCAATGCACTGCTGGTGAAAGTGAACCAGATTGGTACACTCACCGAAACATTGCGCGCCGTCGAGATGGCGCATCGCGCGGGCTACCGTGCGGTGATGAGCCATCGCAGCGGCGAAACCGAGGACAGCACCATTGCGCACCTTGCGGTTGCCACCAATTGCGGCCAGATCAAAACCGGCGCACCCTGCCGGGCCGACCGCACCGCGAAATATAACGAACTGATCCGCATCGAAGAAATGCTAGGCTCAAGCGCGATTTACGCTGGACGGGCTTTGAGCTGATTTTAAGATTTCTGGCTTTGCGTAGCCTTCCATGGCGAGCCGCATAGCGGCAGGGGTC
>CAZOFC010000091.1:0-8493 GCA_964578965.1 uncultured Azospirillum sp. | reverse complement strand
GGTGGCGCAGCACCATGGCGGGGATGTGACACTGGAAAACATGAAAGCAATCGATGGGAGTATCGGCGGGCTTGAAGTCACGCTGCGCATCCCCCGCGCCGTTCAATCCCACGCATAAAAAAACACCACCGCTTGCGCGATGGTGTTTTTTAAATTGTATTTTGTTTTATGTCGTTATCTAACGATAGAAAATCACTAAGCAGCTTTACGCTTGCGCTATGGTGTTTTTTAAATTGACTTGCGAGCCGGGCGAGCGAGCCATCAGCCCGCGACGCGGCATGTTGGGTTGGTTAGGAAACCAACCCAACACATGGCAATACTAAGCAGCTTTACGCTTGCTGGATGGGCTGGTTGCAGTCGCCGCACCGGTCATCTCTTCGATCGATTCCGAAGCGCGACGGTTCAGCTTATCGAACACTTCGAGGTTCGACTTGCTCACCAGTTCGCACACTTCGCGCACGTTGTTGAGCGACGATTCGAACATGGTTTTTGCCAGTTCCACTTGCTTGGTGGTGTTGATTTCAGGCGAGCCGTTCACCAGCATGTCTTTGGTGGTTTTGAGCAGTTTCTCTACCTGTGCACGGGCCAGTTCAGCCTGACGACGGGTAATCGCTTGTGCGCTTTCCGAGAGTGCTTGGCCAGCAGCGGTGCATGCTTCTGCGTTGCGACGGCCCGACGCCATCAGTTGGTTCACATCGAGGGTTGGCATGCTGCCAAAGTTTGGTGCTTTAAATTCGCTGAACTGTTTCATCATGTCGGCGAATGGATTTTGAAAGGCCATGGTTTACTCCTATACGTTATTGGTTCACTTAAGCCTTACCGTAAGACTCATGTTGCGTCGCAATATAGGGCGCCTGAAGCCCCCTGTCAACCCCCATGTTGCAGTGCAACAAAACTAGAGGTTTTCTTTGCAGCGCAGCATCGATTTTTTGGCTTCTATCTTCATTTTCCAGGCATTTTTAAGCGTGAGGATAAATCCGGATATCTGGATGATTCAATGCCATTTATTGCATCTTTAATTCACTGGAACGACGGCTCGCCGCATCCACCGCTGACTTCACTAACCCGGTCAAATTACCCTGGGCGAAGGCTCCCAGCGCTGCTTCGGTGGTACCGCCTTTGCTGGTTACCTGAGCGCGTAACGTTGCTGCATCATCCGTTGATTGGCTCACAAGTACAGCGGCACCTTTCACGGTTTGCGTTACCAACTCGCGTGCAAGCTTCGGGGAGAGTCCGTGAAGGCATGCGGCATGCTGCATCGCTTCCATGAAGGCAAATAGATAGGCTGGGCCAGAACCAGAAATGGCGGTGACGGCATGCAGCGCCTCCTCCTCCTCAACCCAGGCGACGCGACCGATTGCCTCAAATAGCTGTGTCACCGCGCTGCGTAATTCTTCGGGAGCCTCAGGTGCGCACAGCACGGTCATACTCTCACCAATCATCGCTGGCAGGTTTGGCATCGCCCGAACCATGTGTGGACTGACTGGCTGCAGCGATGCAAGCGGTATCCCTGCCATAATGGAAACCACAAGCGGCAGCTTCATTTCTGATAGCGCATCGCGCATCGCGGCAAACTGCTGCGGCTTGATGGCGAGTATCGCGATATCGGCTGGCTTTGCGTCAGCGAGAGCTTCATACGTTTCACACCCTAGAGCACGCAGCGCTGCACGCTTCGCTTCATCCTGCTCGACGACCGCAACGGCATAGCGTGTATCCGCTGCAAGTGTGCGAGCGATGGCACCACCCATGTTACCACCGCCGATGATGAGAATGTTGGAACGCGTCATGCCTATCTAATCAAACAAACTACTGACAGAGCTTTCTTCCGAAATGCGGCGCACACCCTCGGCCAGCAGCGGCGCGATGGAGAGATAACGCAGGTTCGCACACGTCTTCATTGCGTCAGTCGGGGCGATGGAATCGGTCACCACTAGGGAAGCCAAGCGCGACTTGCTCACACGTTCAATTGCCGGGCCAGATAGCACCCCATGCGTCACATACGCTGAAACGGATTTCGCGCCTTTGGCCAGCAAGGCCTCAGCCGCGTTGCACAATGTGCCTGCGGTATCGACAATATCATCGAATAAAATACAATCACGGCCCTCAACTTCACCGATGATGTTCATCACTTCCGACTGGCCAGCGCGTTCACGGCGCTTATCGACGATTGCCAGATCTGCCCCAAGTTTGCCCGCAAGCGAGCGGGCACGCACCACACCCCCCACGTCCGGCGAGACGATCATGAGGTTGGTGAGCTCAGGGAAATGGGATTTAATATCGGCCACAATGACAGGCCGCGCATAGAGGTGATCAAGCGGAATGTCGAAAAAGCCCTGGATTTGCCCGGCATGTAAGTCCACCGTTAGCACACGGTCGGCACCCGCACTGGTAATCAGGTTCGCCACCAGCTTAGCAGTGATCGGCGTACGGGGCCCTGGTTTTCTATCCTGCCGCGCATAGCCAAAATAAGGAATCACCACGGTGACACGGCGGGCCGATGCACGCTTTAACGCGTCGAGCGTGATGAGCAGTTCCATGATGTGGTCGTTGGCGGGGGCGGAGGTTGATTGAATGAGGAATACATCCTCACCGCGCACGTTCTCTTGCACCTCAACGAAAATTTCCTGATCCGAGAAGCGGCGAATCGTCGCCTCGGTCAGCTTCACGCCGAGATAATCGGCCATGGCTTTGGCGAGCGGCTGGTTGCTGTTCCCGGCAATAAGTTTCATGCGTGCTGTGGTAGCGATTTTGCGCACGCGCGTCGAGTATTTTTTATCTGGCGTATTGCTGGGCCTTGCACTTCCTTCACGTGCACAGCATAATCGTGGCCATGACATCTCGACAAACCACACTAATAACAGGCGCGGCCAAGCGCATTGGCGCCGCCATCGCCCACCATTTGGCAGCACAGGGCCATAACCTCGTGCTGCATTACAATCAATCGCAGGCTGAGGCTGAGGCATTGGCGAGTGAATTACGAAACCTGCCCACTGCGCCAGAGGTTACCCTAGCGTGTGCGGACCTTGCGCAACCAGAGTCCCTCACGCATTTCTGGCAAGGCCTGCCGCCGGTGACAAATATCATCCACAACGCATCGCGTTACACGCGGGACCGCTTGGCCGATTTTACGCCTGCCGATTTACGCGCACATCTGGCAGTGAACGTTGAATCACCGCTTATTCTGAGCCAAGGCTTTGTAAATCAATTGCCCCAAGGGGTGCATGGCAATCTCATCGTGCTGGGTGATGATGCGCTGGGTTGGAGCGCCTCGCCAGAATTTTTTACCTACAGCGTTAGTAAACATAGTTGGCGCGCCATCATCGACCTGATGGCGGCGGCAGCGGCACCGCGCGTGAGTGCCAACGTGATTGCGCTCGCCCCCACCCTACCCGGCGTGCAGGACCCCGAGGGTATGTTCGATCGCTTGGCCGCGAATGCCCCCTTGAAGCGCACGGGGACGGTTGCCGAAGTGCTGGCGGCGGTTGATTTTCTGCTCAACACCCCCGGCCTGACCGGCCAGACACTTGGCCTTGGCAACGGCATGAGCCTTGCTACTATGCGCCCATAATCGATGAGTACGGACATCGCAGCCCCTGTTGCAACCCCCATCGGGCTTGAGGCCTTGCGCGCGGCACTCAAGACCATTCCGGGTGCGCCGGGCGTCTATAAAATGATCGATGGCGCGGATAAGATTCTCTATATCGGCAAAGCCAAAAATCTCATCAACCGCGTCACCAGCTACACCAACATCAACAACCTGAATAACCGCATCATGCGCATGGTGAGCCAAATCGCGCGGGTGGAAATCATCATCACGAAAAATGAGGCTGAGGCCCTGCTGGTTGAGGCCAGCCTCATCAAGCGGCACATGCCGCGCTACAATGTCCTGCTCAAGGATGATAAATCCTTCCCCTATTTGCGCGTTGATACCAGCCACCCCTTCCCGCGCATCGAGAAGCATCGCGGTGCGCAGAATAAGCCGGGGGAATATTTCGGCCCCTTTGCCAATGTGCTTGCCCTCAATGCCACCATGGCACTGCTACAGAAAATATTCTTGCTGCGCCCCTGCGCCGATACGATTTTTAAAAATCGCTCGCGCCCTTGCCTGCAATATCAAATCAAGCGCTGCACCGGCCCGTGTGTCGGCTTAGTGAGCGAGGCTGAATATGGCGAGCAATTACGCAAAGCGCGTGACTTTTTGCGCGGGGCGGGTCGTGAGGTGCAAGACATGCTGGCCCTTGAAATGGAAGCCGCAAGTGTCGCCATGGATTATGAAAAAGCAGCGCTGTTGCGCGACCGCATCCGCGCCCTGACTCAAGTGCAGCAAGAACAGGGCTTGCGCGTGGCAGGACTGACCGATGCCGATGTGCTAGCACTCGCGCGGCGCGGCGATAAAAGCGTGGTGCAGGTTCATTTTTACCGCAATGGCAGCCATTTTGGAAATCAATCCTTCTACCCCCGCCATGCCGAGGACGCGAGCGACGCCGAAGTGCTCGCTGGATTCATCGGCCAGTTTTATCAGGCGCATTTGCCACCGGGCGAGATATTGCTCAGTATGAGCGTGAACGAAAGCGGTGCCGCAAGCCCCGCCTCGCCCCTTGCGGGAGAGACAACGAGGCTTAATGAGCGTAGCGAATTTAGCCGCAGTGGTGAGGGGGAGGTGAGCAAAGCGCATACAACCAACGCCCCCTCACCCACCCCTCTCCCGCAAGGGGAGAGGGCTCTGCCCCCCAGAAGCAGATGCGCAAACCTCTACCATGCAGATTCTTGAAGAAGCCCTCACCATGCGTGCCGAATACAAAGTGATGCTCAAGGTGCCCGAGCGCGGCGATAAACTGACGCTCGTGAAAAACGCGCAGGCGAATGCGCAGATGTCGCTCTCGCGCCTTGAAATGGAGCGCGCGAGTGTTGCGACCCACCTGCTGAAGCTGAAAGAGTTATTCGCCTTGCCCGCCATGCCGCAACGCATCGAGGTCTACGATAACAGCCATATCAGCGGCACGAACGCCATCGGCGCGTTTATTGTCGCCACCCCTGAGGGCTTTGACAAAAAATCCTACCGTACCTTCAACATCAAGGATGCCCTTACCGTTGCTGGCGATGATTACGCCATGATGCGTGAGGTGTTTAAACGGCGCTTTAAGGGAGTCACAAGTCACCAGTCACTAGTCACCAGTGAACAGGACGGTTCCGCATACTTACTCAACTCCCCCCCTGAGGGGGAGTCGGCGCGTTCCTTCAACGCGACGGTGGGGGGTAAAACGACGCATCAATCCCCCCACGACGTTGCAAGCGCAACGTCCGCTCCCCCTCAAGGGGGGAGCTTGGAATCGAATGTGCCCCCATCTTCACTGGCGACTGACGACTGGCGACTGGCGACTAACCTTCCCGATCTCATCCTCATCGATGGTGGGATTGGCCAGCTCCATGCCGTTGAGGCGGCGCTAGCCGAAATTGGGGTATCGGGCCTGAATCTCGTCGCCGTCGCCAAAGGGGTGGACCGCAATGCCGGGCGCGAATGGTTCCACCAACCCGGGCGCGAGGCATTTCAGTTACCCGTGAACGACCCGACCCTACATTACCTACAGCGCCTGCGCGATGAAGCACACCGCTTTGCCATTGGCCGTCACCGCAACAAGCGCAGCAAAAGCTTCACGAAAAGCAGTCTCGATGATATTCCGGGCATCGGCGCTACCCGAAAACGCGCGCTATTACAGCATTTTGGCAGTAGGGCGGATGTGGAGACCGCAACCCTGGCCGAGCTTGAGAAGGTCACGGGCATCAATAAAACCACCGCCCGCGCCATTTATGATTATTTCCATGGATAGTCGTTAGTTTAGAGTTGATTGTAGGGGCCTCTTTTGCCCCTACGCGGCTAACGCCGCTGACCCCAGCCGCAGGCGGCTCGCGCCCCCGTCCTTCGACGGGGCAGGCTCCAAGCGCTAGGCATGGCTAAGACTAACTTGCGCGCAACTCTTATTGACACTGCCTAGCTACCCCGCTATAAGCCCCGCTCTTTTGCGGCATGACGCTGTAAAATTCTGAGAAATTTTGGAGCCTGGCATGTGCCAGGATGACATCACTAAAGGAGAAGCGCCATGAAAGCGGCAGTAGAATTTAACGCAGAACCACGTACCATCTCAGGCAAAGGCGCTGCACGCGCTGCACGCCGCGCCGGCCATGTGCCCGTGGTTGTTTACGGCAACGGCAAAGGTAACTTGAGCCTGAACGTGGAAGCACGCGCGATTGCGAACGAATATTTCCGCGGCGGCTTCATGAACAAGCTCGTGGCCCTTAAAACCGGTAACAGCAGCGTGTTCGCCATTCCACGCGATGTGCAGCTCAACCCTGTCAGCGACAAAATTGAACATGCAGACTTCCTTGCCGTCGATGAGAAATCGGTCGTAAAAGTCTGGGTTCCAATCCATATCACGAACGCTGAAAAAGGGATCGGTATCAAGCGCGGCGGCGTGCTCAACGTCGTGGCGCACCGCGTTGAACTGCTCTGTCCGGTGACCCGCATTCCTGCAGCAATCGATGTGGATGTAGCAACGCTCGACATCGGTAGCTCGGTTCACCTGAAAGACTTGGCACTGCCTGAGGGCGTAACCGCCGCAAGCAAGCGCGATATCACCATCGCTTCGATCGCTGGCCGTAAGAAAGAAGAAGAAGAAACCGCAAGCGCTGCTCCGGTGGCGGGTGCTGTTCCGGCAACGACTGCCAAAGCTCCCGATGCTGCAGCAGCTGGCAAAGCAGCTCCGGCTGCGGCTGCCAAACCAGCGGCCAAAAAATAATTACGCTCCCAGAGAGGCGTTATGCGGTTAGTCGTCGGCCTTGGCAATCCGGGGCCCGACTACGCCCTTACACGCCACAATATCGGGTTCATGGCGGTCGACGCCTTGGCGGCTGCAGAGCGTTTTACCTCAAAATTTCACGGCGAGATCGCGTCACGCTCCATTGAGGGCGAGAAGATTATTCTTCTCAAACCCATGACCTATATGAACAACTCGGGGCGTGCCGTGCAGGCGGCGATGGCGTTCTATAAACTCGCGCCTCATGATGTCATCGTGCTGCATGACGAGCTTGATTTGCCGCTTGGCAAACTCCGCATCAAGCAAGGCGGCGGCGCCAATGGCCATAATGGTATTAAGGATATCGACCAATGCATCGGCCCCGATTACTGGCGTATTCGTCTAGGCATCGGCCATCCGGGCATGAAGGAGCAGGTGCATAGCCATGTGCTCAGCCGCTTTGGCGCGGATGAGCTGCGCGAGGTGGAAAAAATCAATGCCGCGCTGGTGCAGCATTTCGCGCGGTTCTGGCAGCAGTCGCCGGAATTATTGGCCACCAAAATCGCAAGCAGCCTCACCCCGCCCAAAGAAAAGAAACCGGCTACCAATCCCGGGCCCGAATCTTGAGAACAAAAATGCATTTTGTTCATAAAATTCGAGCAATTTTTAACCTTTCATAATCACTATTTTTATTGATAAATAATGATTATTTCATAATCGCACCCTCGGATTATTAACTTTTTAATGCCTTTGTGATTCTTGTTTTTGGTAATGTTTTCTGCTACCACTAAATGACCAAAAACAAAAAACTGAAGGTTAGGTGTCATGGTTGGGATCAACAATACGCGGTCACTGCTTTCTTCGGTCAATAACAGCAACGCATCGAACAACACCGCCGCTGCCGCCGCCCGCCTTGCCAGTGGCCGCCGCCTCACCCGCGCGTCGGATGACATTGCCGCCCTTGCGGCAGGCACGGCACTCAACAGCCAAGTTTCTGGCCTGCGCGCTGCACAGAGCAATCTGGTGCAAGCAAGCAGCCTGTTGCAGGTCGCGAGTGGTGGCCTCAACCAGCAGCTTGATATTTTGCAGCGCCAGCGTGCGCTTTCAACGCAAGCGTCCTCCGGGCAATTGAACGACGCAGCACGCGCCGCCCTCAATCAGGAATTTCAGGGCCTTTCCGCTGAACTCTCGCGCCTTTCGAGCAGCACCAATTTCAATGGCATCGGTTTACTTAATGGCAGCACCGGCGGCGCCACCAGCCTTGTCAGCAGCAATGCGCAGGCCGCAACCTTCCAGCCAGGTGTCGCCACTGGCAGCAACGGGGCAACGGCTGCGAACTCAAACGTCGCCATTCAGGCCTTCAACCGCGTCACAGGGGCGGCGGCGAGTGGCCTTGCCAATGCCGGCAACCTGAACGTGACCGATAGCACCGGTACGCTGTTGGCGAACAGCGCCTTCAATGGCGTTGACCCGAGCTTGGCTGGCAGCATCACCAACTTCACGCTCACCAACGTGAACTATGGCACCTCGGCAACCATCACCGCAACCATCGGCGGGATCGAGTATAGCGGTACCTATACCAACGGCGCGACGAGCGCGGTGCTGAGCAATGGCAACACCAATGTGCGTATCGCCACGGGCACCAGCGCAGGGGCAGCCACCGCACTCAACATCAACGATGCGGCGGCGGTCGCTTCTTCCG
>CAZOFC010000090.1:6964-8498 GCA_964578965.1 uncultured Azospirillum sp. | reverse complement strand
GGTGGCCGAGTGGTTTAAGGCGCACGCCTGGAAAGTGTGTGTACGTGAAAGCGTACCGAGAGTTCGAATCTCTTCCTCTCCTCCATTACCACAGGCCCTAAGAGGGCCTGTGGTAATGGACGTGGCGGAAGTTATGATAAGAACGCTGTTCGACTATTTCATTCGCCAGCACGGCGAGCTTAGGAAATAACGCGAAGCCCTTGCTGAGCAAATCTCTTCCTGTCCGCCATTTTTCAGCCAGTGAATTTCAAGCTGGCGCAGTTTCTCTAGTTCTGATGTTCGTAAACACGCGTTATTTGCGCCGCATTTTGCTATGACATCGATATGTAAGGCATTTGCAGGCTCGCATCTTGAATGCCATTATGTATAACGCGCAAGCATACGCTCAGGCACCACGAATCACTTGCAGTAAACTCGTTAGTGACGCCATATCCTTCTCATTCATATTCATCAGGAAATGCTTACGAACCGCATCACGGTAGCATGGCCACATCGCGCGGCGAAGTTCTTTACCTTTCGTAGTAATAACAGCATAGGCACCACGCGCATCACTGTCGCAGGATTCACGCTTTACCAATCCTTCCTTTTCCATGCGATCAATGAGTCGGGTCACGCTAAATTTTTTGAGTAGCATTTTTTCTCCCAGCTCGGAAAACCTTAGTTTTCCCTGCTCTGAAAAATCCAGCTCCAGTAAGGCATCGTACCAGCCAAGCGGAGGAAAACCAGCATCTTTGAGGGCTTGCTCGACAGCATCCATCACCCGCTGCGAACATCGAACCCATGTAATCCAGGCTTTATGTTCCGTTTTGCTGAAATTTTTACTCATGAATTCATGATAGCAAAAATAAGTTGCACATGCAACTAAATAGAGTTATGAAGAATATAGTTGCGTTTGCAACTAATAACCATTGGAGCACTAGCATGACACAGACCATTACTCGCAGCGAAATCATCGCTGCGCTCGACAAAAAAGAGTTGATTACCTTTATTGAGGCACTGCCGGAAAAATATTTCAATGATGCTCACCTGCCAAATGCCGTCCAGATGAATCATGACGAAGTGGATGCCAAAGCAGCAATTTTATTGCCGAATAAATCGGCTAAAATCATCGTTTATTGTTCAAATGCATCCTGCGGCAACTCTGGCAAGGCGGCTATTCGCCTAACTCAGCTTGGCTACACCAGCGTATATAAATACGCTGAAGGCAAGCAGGATTGGATCGAGGCTGGCCTACCAATTCAAAAATCAACCTAGGGAGTAAGCCATGAGATTTTTATCGGATAAAAAAGAACTTGCAGCTTTTCTACTTCGCGCCAGCCTTGGAGTTATGTGGCTTGCCCATGCAGGACTGAAGTTTTTTGTATTTACTATTTCAGGGTTTGCAGGCTGGCTTGAGAGCCAAGGCCTTCCTGGTTTTATGGCATGGCCAGCTTTTTTACTGGAAGTGTCTGGCGGGATCTTGATTCTTCTTGGCATTTACGGACGTTATGCTTCCGCACTATTGCTGCCTGTTTTGGTGGTTGCTATGTCTACC
>CAZOFC010000090.1:0-6954 GCA_964578965.1 uncultured Azospirillum sp. | reverse complement strand
AATGGCTGGGTACATACAAGCACAGGCGGGGGATGGGAGTATCCATTATTTCTCATTATCGCTTCTGTTGTACATTTCCTGCTTGGAGATGGAAAATATGCCGTAACCAAAGAGCTATAAAAATTGATGCTTAGTTGCATAGCGCGCCACCATGCTGCGAGAAATCGCATCCGTCAGCCGCATTCATAAAAAAAGGGCCCCGAAGGGCCCTTTTACAAGTACACCAAGGCACGGTGTTAGTTTTTCGCCTTCAGCGTCAGGCGTGTGATCCCTGCGGCAACGTTCAGGCCTGTATTGCCTTGAATGCTCAGCGGTTGCAGCGCTACTTTGGGCGTTTTCCCTTTTTCGTCGCCACCCAGCGCGAGCACTTTCACCCCCGCACCAAGACCAAGCGTCGCATCCGCGCTGACGCCGTTGTAATTCCCGGCCAGCTCGCCGCTGGCGAGTTCCTTATTGGCCGAAATGACACCCCACAGCATCACGCTATGGGCGGTGTACCCAATATCGACCCCGTAATTATCGATGCTACCCGTGTAGCTCTCCATGGTTTTGCTGCCCGCCGCAACGAAACTGCACTCCACATCGCGGCTTGAGCCAAACACAAAGCCAACCCCACCATCAACATCGCAGCGCAGCGTGCCAACCGTGACCGTTGCGCCAGCATTCGCCGCCGATGTATGCGTGAATAAATAAGAGGTGGTCAGCGCCAGAGCGATAATGCGTATGAGGTGTTTCATGAGCGAATTCCTATCTGTGGTTGAACATTACAAAAAATTAAGGTTGGGAATCTGTAGCAAGCTTACAGACCAACTACAACCTAATTATTCATAAAATACTGATAGTTATATTCAAGAAACGAAATATGTTCGCCGCCACACGCTCGCCAGCGTGACGATATATTCGAACTTGCGCTGATGCTCGCGGATGAGGAAGGGTAATTCCTCCTGCGCTATCAGCTCAAATTCCGTCAGCACTTTCGCCACGGCGGGAATACCATCGAGCCAGCGCTCGCGCTTGGTGTATTGCTCGAGCCAGCTAAAGGGCGTGGTCATCACCAGCACACCGCCCGGCTTCACCAGCGCATTGGCGCCTTGCAAGCGCTCAAGGCAGGCCACGGGGTCCGGTAAGCGGCACAGCACATTGGCCATCAACACCGCATCGAACTCGCGCAGGTGCAGCGGCAGGGCGCAGGCATCACCCTCCTCGAAATGAAGGCGCTCGCGCGCAATCTCGGGCGCGACGCGCGCCGTGAGCGGCTTGCTGATGGAGCCGGAATCCTTACGGGCATAGTCCATCGCGCCGTGTGTTTTCAGGCGGTTCGCGCTTTCGATGAATTCACGGCTGTAATCAATGCCCACCACTTTTGTGAACTCCCGCGCCAGCTCGAAGCTCGAACGCCCGACCGCGCAGCCCAAATCGAGCACGCTGTCGCGGCTGGTGCAGTGCGCCAGCACCAGCTCGGCGCAGCGCTTGGGCAAATGCACCGTGCCTGGGAATTGCGATTGCGTCACAGGCACATGCTCGAAAATCTCGTCATCGCTGCCCCAATGCATGAGCATGTATTTATCGAGCATCTCGCGTGATTCGTAGGTGGCGGCACCGCTATTTTGCAGCAGCCGTGCGCTTGGCGCCGGGTTGCCATCCGTATGCCGCGCGATACGGAAACCCGCATGCTGGAAGAAATGCGGGCGGAAATGAAACCGCGCCCAGATGCTCGCCAAATCACCCGTGCTGATGAACGAGCCGCCCAAAATCATCTGGTGTTCGCCGTCATAGCAGGGAGCGCTGAAATCATCATAATAAGGGTGCGGTTTGCTGCCCGCGAGGGGGTGGAAATGGTCTTCGCACCATTGCCAGACATTACCAAACACATCGTGAAAGCCATGCGCATTTGCTGGCTGAGAACGCACGCCGGATTCACTGCCAAGGCGCAGGCCAAAATTGCCGGTGGGGGTGCCCTGCTCCATTACCGCATCCACGCCTGAGGCGTCCCTGATCGCGTTATGCTCGCCTTCCGTGATGAGACGGTAAGGCACCGGGCTTTGCTCACGCGCGGTGCGCCACGCGCAATAGGCCTTGGCCTCATGGTAATTGACGCAAACTGGCCAATCGAGCGGTAGGTCGATGACCTCAAAAATCGTACGCAGTTTATAAAGGTGTGAGCCCGCCGGGCCATTCTGCACCCAAAAGGTCGGCCATTTGATGTTGCGGAAACGCCGCCAGCCCCACCCCTCGCGCGACCAGTAGCGCTCATCCGTGTAGCCACCATCCTTCACGAAAGCGAGGAACTCGCCGTTGCTGATGAGCGTATCGCTGGCCTCGAACGGGCGCACATGGCGCGTCTCGGCGCCATATTCATTATCCCATCCATAGCTTGGGAAATCACTCAGCTTGCCGAGACTCACCTCACCCTCGGGCCGCGCAACCATTCGCGCAGGCATCGCCGCCGCATCGCTTGTGGCAAGCGCGGGCCATGCATCCGGCGTGCGGACATATTCGAGCGGTAATTCACGCATCAACACGCTGGAGGTTTCAAGGTGAATCCGCTCATGCTCGAAACCCATCACCAGCGCCCACATCGGGCTTTGCGGGGTGATCGGCAAATGGTCGTCATTGAGGAATGGGTGGCTGTCAATCAACTGCGCAATCGTTTCGTAAGCCTGTTTGCGATAGGCCGCGACCGCCTCGATGCTTGGCCAGATATGCTGCTCGCCCTCGTGCAAATCATCCCAGCGCATCTCATCGACACCGACCTCGAACAGCGCCTCAAACTCAGCATTCACGGGGCGATCGAGCAACCCCGCCACGCGCAGCTTGTTGACATACACCGCGACTGGGTGGGCGAAATAAAAAATCATTGGGTGGCGCAGCTGATGGTAGGGCCGCTTATAAAATGCCTCAGCATTCGCCAAGCCGCTGAACAGCACTTCCGTGAGCGCCCAGCTATTATCAAAATACGCACGGATTTCGCGGCGGCTGGCGTTCAGGTTCAACAACGGCAGGGAATGAATTACCCCATCCTCGCCCACACCGGGGCACTCACCATGGATTGGGGCGCAGCCCGACCATGCAAAAAGTGGCTGGGTGGGTTTGATAATTTTTGCTGTTTGTGTCATCGCCAGAAACTAGCCAGCATCGCTGCTTATGAATAGCAGAAAATGAGGGCAAGCGCGGCTTTTATCATTAAATATTAGTTATATGACCACCATTTGCTTTCGCTGAGCGCAAAGAGCGGTTCGTAGTGAAAGACCATCTGGGTCGAGGTCACGGCGGCTATCTGGTTATCGAGCAGCATCGCGCGGCCATCCACCATCACCTCAAGTGCTGCATGCACCTGCCCATCAAGGTTTTGATCGCGTACCACGAGAATACGCATCGCCGATTCGGGAACACCCAGGCGCTTAAGCGAGATATATTTCGCGATGACGTAATCCTCGCAGTCGCCGCCATTCGCCATCATTTCATACGGCGTCTGCCAGACATCCTCGAGCGCGAAATTATCCTGATCCGTGACGTAAGGGATGCGGTTGATGAAGCGATTCACCGCCTCGACCTTATGCAATGTCGATTTATTCCTCACGCTGCGTAGCATCGCTTCCCAGCGGTGGTTCAGGCAATCCGGGCCAATACAGCGCTCGGCCGCCTCCGCCCGCTGGGCTTCATAGCGCGGCAGCACGGGCGTCCATTTCGTAAATGGGCTCACATCCTCAAAACTAACCACGCGCGAGAGGATGAGGGGGTTGATCAATGCCCAAGCTGGAGTGGTTGGCAGCATTAGGCTTGCGAGGGTTGCCGCCCCAACAACCGCAAGTAGCCTGCCCGTGCGCGTTCGTTGCGTGCGCAACACAAGGATATGCCAAGCTGAGCGAATGAGACCCATGGCTTTAGAATACGGCACTAGTTCTTAATGGAAGGTTAAAAATAGAAAGCATTTTAGCGATATTCGTCGCTGCATTGCCGCGAAAAACGGCGCAATTACTTGATAAATGCAAAAGCGCGCAGCATTGTGCGTAACCCGCGCGCAGGAAAATCTGCGACTTGAAAAATGATTGAAATGCACGCAATGTCATCTCCTCACAACGCGAGAAACGAGATGACGACTTACTTCAGCCACACCACCACCCGCAGCAAAGCCATCCTTCCCCTTGATGCAAAAAGCCTTGCTGGCTGGCTTAAGCGCCAGGATGCACGCACGCAGAACTGGGTGAAAAGCCATGGGTTTGAGGCATTGCCGCAAACCAGCTTGCTTGTGCCGGATGCCAGCGGCAATCTGGGCCTCGTGCTGGCCGGGGTGGAAGAAAAGCCAGCCATTTGGTCGCTCGCGCATGTGCCTGCGCTGCTGCCTGCGGGCAATTACTACATCGAGGCGAAGTGGAAGCCTGAGTTACTTGGTCGCGCGGCGCTTGGCTTTGCCCTCGCCCAATATCAGTTCACGCGTTACAAATCCATCAAGGCCAAGCCCCTCACCTTGCAACTGCCAAAGGCCGTCAACATCGAGGCCCTTGAGGCCGAGCGTGCAGCGATTTGCCTTGTGCGCGATCTCATCAACACCCCAGCAAACGATATGGGCACCGCGAGCTTAAGCAAAGCCGCAAAAGCCATGGCCAAGCGCGTGGGCGCGAAGTTCAGCGAAATTGTGGGCGAAGATTTATTGAAGCAAAACTACCCCGCCATTCATGCCGTGGGCCGCGCTGGGCCGGATGCGCCGCGCCTGATTGACATTACCCATGGCAAGGCCAGCCACCCATTGGTGGTGCTGGTGGGTAAAGGCGTCACGTTCGATACCGGCGGCCTCGACATCAAGCCCTATGCCAGCATGAAGCTGATGAAGAAGGATATGGGTGGTGCTGCGCTGGTGCTCGGCTTGGCTGAAGCCATCATCGCCGCGAAGCTGCCCATTCGCCTACGTGTTCTGATACCAGCGGTTGAAAACAGCATCGATGGCAATGCCTTCCGCCCGCAGGATGTGCTGCAAAGCCGCAAAGGCCTGACGATTGAAATTGGCTCGACGGATGCGGAAGGCCGCCTCATTCTGGCCGATGCATTAACCGAAGGTGATAGCGAAAAGCCTGCACTGATGATCGATGTGGCTACCCTCACCGGTGCTGCGCGCACGGCCCTTGGCACGGAACTTCCGGCCCTATATTCCAACCGCGAGGATATCGCGCGTGATATCGTGAAGGCGGGAATGGAATGCCATGACCCGCTCTGGCAATTACCGCTCTGGCAGGGCTATGCGAAATATGTGAACAGCCAAATTGCGGATGTGACGAACACCCCGAACTATGGTTTCGCGGGCAGCATTACCGCTGCCTTGTTCCTCGAGCGGTTTGTTTCGCCTACCACCCCGTGGGTACATATCGATAGCTATGCCTGGAACGCGGAAACGCAACCCGGCCGACCAGTGGGTGGTGAGGCGCTGTGCCTACGGGCATTGCTTGGTTACTTAAGTAAACGGTTTTCACCGCCTCAATAGCAATGACTACAATCTATGGAATTTGTCATGCCAGCGAAGGCTGGCATCCAGCTAAAGAGAAAAGCTGGATACCACATAGCTCGCTTTTTCAGAAAATTTCTAACGAAATTTGAAAAAGCGGCTTCTGGTATGACAAGGATAAGGAACTAGTCCATTGCCAACCTCGCACGAAATGCTAATACTCTCATTATGAGCACTCCCTTCGATACTCAGGATGCGCTTCGGCTCTGGCAACGGGTGGTCAGCCGTTCGTTGCGTGAGTTGCCCTATGATTTATCGCAGCGGCAAACCGGGGTGCTGCTCACCATCTATATGGCCCCGCCGCCGCATACTATCCGCAGCGTTGCACAACACCTTAACATTTCAAAGCCCGCAACCTGCCGCGCGGTGGATGCGTTGTGCGCCCTCGATTTGGTGAAGCGGAAAAAAGATGATGACGATCGGCGCAATGTGTTCTTGCAACGCACCATTAATGGCTCGGTTTTCCTGCGCGATTTTGCGGATGTGATTGTGCAGGAGACGCTCCAGACGGAATCGAACTGACAAGAAATCCACATGCTAGGAAATATTTTCCTACTTTGCTCATTTTTTAGTTGAGCCGCCATTCAAAACGCGCTATATTTACAGGGTAGGCACATTGTACCCTGCTTTGTTGTTTTAAAACCAAATAATAATAAAAAACAGATGTTTGAAGCATGAGTGCGAATGCCTGCGGCATACCAAAAAAGAATACCGAGTTCATCGGTTTCGCGCTCACGGCAACCATCTCGATTCGCTTCCCAAATCACCTCATTTGCCCAACGGCAAGTGGCGTGATGGTCCCGAACCCTATTGATTGCGGAGTTACGTTATGAACGCCATGGTGCAGTCCCTCAGAGATCTCAACCAGATCAAGCTTGCGGCAATGATTGGCACCGCCGTTATCATGATTGCGTTCTTCGCCTATATCTCGCTGCGCGTGGCTGCCCCCACCATGTCTCCTCTTTATAATAACGTTCCGGTTGATGATGGTGGTAAAATCATTGCCGAGCTTGAGCTTGAGAACATTCCCTACGATCTGCGCCGTAACGGCACGCAAATCATGGTGCCAAGCGATCAGGTCGATAAGCTTCGTCTGCGCCTCGCGCAAAAAGGTCTGCCATCGCAAGGCTCGGTGATTGGCTATGAAATCTTTGATAAAGCGAACACGCTCGGCACCTCCAACTTCGTGCTGAACATCAACCAGCTTCGCGCCCTTGAGGGTGAATTGTCGCGCACCATCTCAAGCTTTGATACGGTTGAAACCGCACGTGTGCACCTAGTGAGCCCCAAGCGTGAACTCTTCTCGCGTGAAGCAACTGCCCCCACTGCCTCGGTCGCCGTGAAACTGCGCGGCGCGGCAAGCCTTGGCAAAAATGAAATTGCCGCCATTCGTAACCTTGTTTCAAGCGCCGTGCCAAACCTTAAGGCGGGGCGCGTCACCATCGCTGATAGCCGCG
>CAZOFC010000089.1:0-8550 GCA_964578965.1 uncultured Azospirillum sp. | reverse complement strand
CGCGAAGAGTTTCGTCAGGTGACGGATGAGATTGCCCTGGGCCGTAGCCTCAACCAAGCGCTCGCCCGCCTTGCGGTGCGCATCAACGAGCCCGATATTCGCTTTTTCGTGGTGGTGCTGACCGTGCAGCAAGAGACAGGCGGCAACCTGGCCGAGATTGTCGGCAACCTGAGCAACATCATCCGCAAACGCAAACAGATCCGCCATAAAATCCATGCCATGACCTCCGAAGGCCGTGCCACGGGCTATGTGCTAGGCGCCTTGCCGCTGTTGGTGTTCGCGGCACTGTATTTCCTCCAGCCAGGTTACCTTGACCCGTTCTTTCATGATTCGCTGGGCCAGCAGTTTTTTGCCGGTGCGATCGCGCTGATCGTGACGTGTTATTTTGTCGTGAAACAAATGATCAACGTGGATATTTGATGGAGATTATCCTCGCAATTCTCGCGGCGATTATTGTCTTTTGCAGCTATCTGCTGGCTGCCGGAGTGATGGCCGATAAGAAACGCAAATCGCTGCAGCGCGCCCGCCTGACGCCGGATGGCATGAGCATCGAGGAGGGGGCCGAGAAACCCTTTGGCTTGAACGGCGACCCCTCGCCACAGGCGCAATCATTGCTGCGTTTCCTGCGTGGTCTTGGCATCAGCACGGATGCGATGATCCACCGCCTCGAGCGGCGCTTTGCCCATGCGGGCATCGCCTCGCCCGATGCGCCGATTTATTACCTGTTCTTCCAGCGGGTGGGCGCATTGCTGCTGTTCATGCTTGCGCTGTTTCTGGTATCAAGCGCCACCCCTGAGACCAAAACGCTGATGTATCTGCTTGCCTTGTTCACTGCGGCAATTGCGCTGTTCGGCCCCAAACTTTACCTTGAGAACCTCATCCTCAAGCGCAAGAAATTGCTGCAGCGCGCCTTTCCCGATACGCTTGATCTGTTGCTCATCTGCGTGGAGTCGGGCTTGGCACTTGATGCGTCCTTAGCGCGCGTGTGCAGCGAGCTTGGCCGCGCCTACCCCGAAATGACCGGGGAGTTGAACCGCACCCGCCTTGAGCTGTCGCTCATCAATGACCGTGTGAAGGCGCTGATGAATTTGGGTGAGCGCACGGATATGGTGGCGTTTCGTTCGCTCATTGCGGCCCTGATACAATCCGAGCGCTTTGGCACGTCACTCACCGATACGCTGCGTGTGTTGTCGGAAGAGTTCCGCTTGCAGCGCCTGTCGCTGGCCGAAGCGAAAGCCGCCCGCCTGCCGGTCCTCATCACCATTCCGCTCATATTCCTGTTGATGCCCGCCTTCTTTATGATTGTGCTTGGCCCTGCGATTGTGAAGGTCATGCATAATGGCTCGGAGATCACCGGCAAGAAGTAATCGATTGAAGGGGGCATCACCCCCGCAGTTTACCCCGTCGAATGACGGGGTCGCTTTGCGACTTACCCCCTCCCTTACGGGCTCGCCATGGAAGGCTACGCGCGGATAATTTGAGAGAAATACGTAGCCGCGCTAAATCGTCGATAACTGGCGGATACGCTGCGCAATATCGGAAACCGAGCTCGACATGCGTTGTGTGTTCGCGGAAATTTCCTGCGTGACAGCGCTTTGCTCCTCGATGGCACTGGCTACCCCAACAATGTATTGCGTGACGTTATTGGCGGAAGTCACAATGGTCTGAATGCTTTCGGCCACTTTTTCCGAGACGCTTTGTACCTCTTGAATCTGGCGGGCGATATCTTCGGTTGCTTTGGTGGTTTGGGTGGCGAGGTTCTTCACCTCGGCGGCGACCACGGCAAAGCCCTTGCCTGCATCCCCCGCCCGTGCTGCTTCGATGGTGGCGTTGAGTGCCAGCAGATTGACCTGACCGGCAATGTTGTTGATGAGTTGGACCACGTTTTCCATCACCTTCATGCTGGTGCCAAGCTGGGCGGCGGCCGTACTTGACTGGGTAGAGTCATTCAGAATACCCATCGCCGCTTCCTTGGAGAGCTGCATGTTCTTGCTGATCTCGCTGATGGAGGCGGTCATTTCCTCAACGGCGGCGGCAACACTTTGTGCATCGGAGACGCCTTGCTCTGCCATGCTGCCGGTTTCGATGATGTTGGTGACTTCAGTGGCGAATTTAATGACCTTGCACGGCCTGCCGACGGTATCAAGGATGGCGTTATACGATGCCTGAATCCAGATCTCGCGGCCCGTTTTGGTGATGCGTTTATAGACACGCGTATCGTATTCGCCGCGGCGCAGTTTCTCCCAGAATGCTGCATAGGCGGGCGAATTCACCTCGGCAGGATCGACGAAGATGCGGTGATGACGCCCAACAATTTCATCGAGCGTGTAGCCCAGGCAATCACAGAAATTTTTGTTGGCGGTGACAATCGTGCCATCCATATTGAATTCGATAATAGCTTGCGCACGGCCCACCGCTTCAATCTGCGAGGAGGCAATGATTGCCCGTTCCTTCGTGGCGCTGACATTGCTTTGAATGGAGATGAATTTTTCAATCTGGCCTTGTTTATTGAAGATCGGGTTGATGGCGAGCGACACCCAGTAGGTGGAACCATCTTTGTGATAGTTCAGGATTTCCGTGTAGATCGGTTTTTTATCACGCAGCGCGGCGCGGATTTCTTCTTTGGTCTTGGGGGTGGTGAGTGGCCCTTGCGATACCGCGCCCGGGTTTCGCCCTAGCACTTCATCCATCGTGTAGCCGGTCATTTTGGTGAAGCCCGGATTGACATAGATAATGTTCTGTGCGGCATCGGTAATAATTACGGAATTATCGGTCTCGTTAGCGACCATGGAAATGATTTCAATTTCCGCGCGGCGCGCCACCTCGGCCGTAATATCGTTGGCGATTTTCACGACCCGAATGACCTTGCCGTGTTTATCGGTCACCGAGTTATAAGAACCGCTGATCCATAAATCCTTGCCTGACTTGGTGATGCGGCGAAATTCCGAAACAATGGAGTTGCCGTTAGCTAGATCGGCCCAGAATTGCCGATAGGCAGGACTCTCTGCATACTGACGGTCGCAGAAGATGCGATGATGTTTTCCCACCACTTCATCGAGCCGGTAGCCCACGGCGTTCAGGAAATTCTCGTTCGCGTCGAGAATGACGCCTTCGGGGGTGAACTGAATCATCGCGAGGGATTTGCTCACGGCGTCAAGGATCATACCGTCAAGGCCGTGTTTCGTCTGGAACATCATGAGTGGCTCCTGTGCTGGGGATGTGATGCGAGTGGCTGCGGGATTTTTATTGTGATTAATGCAACCATAGGTTTTGTTTTAGCAAAATTGACCCGGCATGACTATTAGAATATTTAATAACAGGAGAAAAAAAATTATAGGGCGCAAGGCAAAGGGATGCCCTATATGTATCAGTCATGAACACAGCCCGTCCAGCCTCGCCCCGCCTTGAAATTGCCTCGGATTTTGCGCCAAGCGGCGACCAGCCGACGGCGATTGCACAGCTCGTAAAGGGCCTTGAGGAAGGCAAACGTAACCAGGTGCTGCTGGGCGTCACCGGCTCGGGCAAAACCTTCACGATGGCGAAGGTCATCGAGCAAACCCAGCGCCCGGCGATTATTTTTGCGCACAACAAAACCTTGGCCGCCCAGCTTTATTCCGAGATGAAGCATTTTTTCCCGAACAACGCGGTCGAGTATTTTGTCTCGTATTACGATTACTTCCAGCCTGAGGCGTATATTGCGAAAACCGATACGTTCATCGAGAAGGATTCAAGCATCAATGAGCAGATCGACCGTATGCGCCACTCGGCCACCCGTGCGCTGCTCGAGCGGCGCGATGTGATTGTGGTGGCAAGCGTGAGTTGTATTTACGGGATAGGTTCGGTCGAGACCTATACGGGCATGACGCAAACGCTGAAGGCGGGAAGCGAGGTGGTGCAGCAGCAGTTTTTGCGCGCGCTGACCGACCAGCACTACAAGCGCAATGATGTGGCCTTCACGCGCGGCACGTTCCGTGTGCGCGGCGACAATATCGACCTTTACCCCGCCCATATGGAAGACACGGCCTGGCGGTTCAGTTTCTTTGGCGATGAGCTTGAAACCATCCACGAGTTTGACCCGCTGACGGGTGAACGTGGCGCCGCACTTGCCGAGGTGACGATCTACGCCAACAGCCATTACGTGACCCCAAAGCCAACGATTGAGAAAGCCATCAAGGAAATTAAGGCCGACCTTGTTGAGCGCGTAAAATGGTTTGAAAAAGAGGGAAAATTGCTCGAGGCGCAGCGCATTGGCCAACGCACGAGCTTTGACCTTGAAATGCTGGTGGAAACCGGCATGTGCCGGGGCATCGAGAATTACTCACGCTACCTGACGGGCAGCGCGCCCGGCGAACCACCACCCACCTTGTTTCAATACATCCCGCGCGATGCGATTTTGTTCGTCGATGAGAGCCATGTCACGCTCAGCCAAATTCGCGGCATGTATCATGGTGACCGTAGCCGCAAGGTGGTGCTCTCCGAGCACGGCTTCCGCCTGCCTGCGTGTATGGACAACCGCCCGCTGAAGTTCGAGGAGTGGGATGCATTGCGCCCGCAAACCATTTGCGTTTCGGCGACGCCCAACGAGCTCGAGCTTGGCTGGGCCGGCGGGGTGGTGGCCGAACAGCTGATTCGCCCGACGGGGCTCGTTGACCCCGAATGCATTGTGCGGCCGGTGGCGAGCCAAGTCGATGATTTGCTGATGGAGGCGAAGGGCGTCATTGCCAAAGGCCAACGCGTACTGGTGACGACGCTGACCAAACGCATGGCCGAGGAGCTGGCGGAATATATGGACGAGGCGGGTATCAAGGTGCGCTATTTGCATTCGGATATTGATACGCTCGAGCGGATTGAGATCATCCGCGATTTGCGGCTTGGCACCTATGACGTGCTGATTGGCGTGAATTTGCTGCGCGAAGGATTGGACATTCCCGAGTGCGGATTGATGGCGATTTTGGACGCGGATAAGGAAGGGTTTTTGCGCAGCAAAACGAGTCTTATCCAAACCATTGGCCGTGCCGCGCGTAATGCTGATTCACGCGTGATTCTCTATGCCGATAAGATGACCGATAGCTTAAAAGGTGCGCTCGAGGAAACCGAGCGCCGCCGCAGCATCCAGCTTGCGCACAATAAAAAACACAACATCACCCCAACCACCACCACCGCGCGGCTTTCCGATGTGAAGAACGAAGCAGCACTCGCCCAAGCTGCCGACGAATTACGCGAGAGCACAACCGGGATTGGTTTTAGCGAAGGCTCGCTTGATGCGCATATTGCTGCACTCAAAAAACAAATGCTCAAAGCCGCGGCGGACCTTGAGTTCGAGGAAGCGGCGCGCCTGCGCGACCAACTCAAAAAAGCCGAAAACCTGCTGATGGAATTACCCATCGGTGATGGGGTTTACGGCCAGATCGAACCGCAAATCAGAAAGCCCAAGGCGCGCAAAAAATCCTAACTAGCGCCCACGAAAACTGCAGTTGTAGGGAATGGTCATGGCAGGGGCCGTGGCACTAAATACCGCTTCCATTTGCGGCTGTGCCTGAAAAAACGCCTCGATAGTCTGGGCGAGGCTATCGCAATCGGGCCGTGCGGTTCCATCATAAATCATGGTATTGCCTTGTGAGATGCGGGTAACACGCAACTCAGCGCCCTCGCGCACATACTCCATGCGGGTTGGCACAGTAGCCCCGTTTTGCTGCGTGTCGGTATCGATCAAAACGCCGGTGGCTGCTTCTGAGTTTTCTTGTTGTACAATGTTCCATGCGCGCATGGCGGCCGTGAGGTTGCGTTCGGCCGCGATCATTTCTGGGGTGTAGCTCATAGGAAAAAGTATATCTCTTCTTGGTATTTGCGCTCACTATAGAACGGCTACGGCGCATGCTGTATGACAATTTGATGAAGGTTTGCCCACGAAACGACAACTAAGGATGCGTTTAAGCCGATGCGACAATTAGATTAGTTATAAGGATACAAGATCAAGCCACAAAGCGCAGCGCTACTCGCGAGCTGGTATTGGGTTTCTGCGGCATTCAGACAGGTGTTGGGGGTATCAGAATATGGGCGAACCTTTCCCCTATTAGGAATGCCGTCATCCAGCTTGGTATCAATATTCCAGGCTTCTTCAGGCTTTAAGATTCTCGAACCATCACTGACTTCCATAAGATACACAGCCAATTCGTTTGGCGCATCTGAGTAAATATACCAAATAGCCGATGATTTTATGCGGCCGCTGGGCACATTCACGCCCGGGGTGTAGTCACCACTGGCGTTATAGGTGCCGGTATATCTGCCTTCAATTAGCCCTGCGTTTGATAAATGCTGCCAATAGCGCATCTCTTCGTAAATGATGTTATTATCTGAATCAATCAACCCGTCGCCATTCCCATTACAGGTGGGTAAGCCCGTGCTTACAAAGTCCCTACAGGCTGCGTTTGCACCATTGCCTGCCGCGACACCCCAAAATTGTGTGGCGTTAGTCATATCGCCCGGGGGGCTAAAATACTTATCTTGGAACAAACGGTGTGCCGCCATGAATCGTTCGGCATCGCTAGTCACTCGCCGAAGCTCGGCCGCACGAATGAGCGATTGACCCGAAAGCACCCCGCCGACCAGAAGCCCCAAAATGACGAGTACAATCGAAAGCTCGACGAGGGAAAAACCTGTGTTATAGATTCTAAAACGACTCATGATTCAAAACTTACGAAATTTTTGGGATAAGCGCAATGACTCAAACCACCGTCGGTTCGTTTCTGTTCGATTACATCCGCGCCAAAGGTGCAGCACATGTGTTCGGCATCCCCGGTGATTTTGCACTGCCGACCTTTCGCTGGTTACAAAAATCCGGCCTTGGGATTGTGACACTGACGCATGAGCCCAGTGTTGGCTTCGCCGCCGATGGCTATGCCCGGGTGCATGGGTTTGGCGTGGCGCTGGTGACCTACTGTGTGGGGGGCCTCAACATGCTCAACAGCGTTGCCTGTGCCTATGCCGAAAAATCGCCGCTGCTGGTCATCTCCGGTGGGCCAAGCCCCGCCGACCGCAAGGCGGATGGATTGCTGCACCACAAGGTACGCACGTTCGATACCCAGCGGCGCATTTACGAAGAAGTGACCTGTGCCAACGCCGTGCTGAGTGACCCGGAAACCGCGGCCGAGGAAATCATGCGGGTGATTGATGCGGTGCTTGAGCATTGCCGTCCGGGCTATCTCGAGATCCCGTATGATGTCGTGGATATGCCCATAAAACTGCCCACCATCCGCAATATGCCACCTGCGCAAAGTGATGCGGAAAACTTAGCTGCGATGATGGAAGATACACTGACGATGATTGCAAACGCGAAGCAGCCTGTGATCATCGCGGATGTGGAGCTTCACCGCCATGGCCTGACGGATTTAGCGCTGAAGGTGGCTGAAACCTTCAACATTCCCATCGCCTCGACGCTGCTGTCAAAATCGATCGTTTCAGAGAATCACCCGCTATTTATTGGCGTCTATTCGGGCTCGCTGTCGGAAAGTTCGGTGCAGCGCTATGTCGAGGATTCGGATTGTATTCTCATGCTCGGCGCGTTCATCACGGATGTGTTTTTGGGCATGAACACCGCCAAGATAAACCGCAAACATACACTGATCGCGACGACCGAAAAAATGCGCATTGGTTATCGCAGCTACGAGCAGGTGCTGTTCAAGGATTTCCTTACCCAACTGGCGGCCAGCAATGCTGCAAAAAAACCACTTGGCAGCTTGCCCAAGCCTGCGGCAACGCCCAAGCCGCTTGCGCAAAGCGAACGCGAAAACCCACTCTCGATTGAGCAGTTTTTCCGCATCCTTGGCCTCAACACCGGCGAGGACGCAACGATTGTGTGCGACACGGGCGATGCACTGCTTGGCGCGATGGGGTTGCGCACGGCGACCCCGAGTAATTTCCTGTCCGATGCCTATTACCTCTCCATGGGGTTTGCGGTGCCAGCCAGCATTGGGGTGATGGCGGCCGAGCCGCATGCGCGCGTGTTCGCGATTGTGGGGGACGGGGCGTTCCAGATGACGGGCATCGAGCTTTCCACGGCGGCGAAATACAACATGAAGCCGATTGTATTTGTGCTGAACAATGACGGCTATGGCACGCAGCGTCACATCCTCGATGGGCCGTTCAACGAAATCCAGCGCTGGGATTATACCAAACTCACCGACCTCATCCGCCACGGAAAAAGTTGGAAGGTGGATACCTGCGGCGCGCTCGAGGATGCGATTCATGCCGCGATTAAAGCGGATACGCTTGCCCTTATTGAGGTCACCATCCCACGCGAGGATTGCTCCCCGGCCCTTCGCCGCATGGGCGAGGAATTAGGTAAGCTTCGCGATAAGGAAAAACGGCGCTAGGGTCTATTGATTGAAGGGGGCCTTGCCCCCTACGCTTCGCTCACCCCCGCCGCTTTGCGGCTCGGCATAGCCGACGCGCACAAAGAAAGGCTCCGCCCGCGGGGGAGGGGCCTTCCCGATGCGCCCACGGGGGGGGGGGGCGGGGGGGGGGGGGGGGGGGGGGGGCGGGGGGGGGGGG
>CAZOFC010000088.1:0-8684 GCA_964578965.1 uncultured Azospirillum sp. | reverse complement strand
GGGCGGAAAGAGCCCAAAATTGACGTTCATGGGTTGGAAGGTGGCGGCATTGGCGCCGCCCGTGACGTGGGTAAGCAGTGCCCCGAGCGCCGTGGTGGCAGGGGGTGGGTTAATCGCCATGCCCATCAGTTCCTCGACAGCAAAACGCCCGGCCATGAGGCCGGATGCAGCAGATTCAACATAGCCCTCAACCCCGGTAATTTGCCCGGCAAAGCGCAGGTGAGGGGCTGACTTTAGGCGTAAGCTTGCATCAAGAAGTTGCGGCGAGTTGATGAAGGTGTTGCGGTGAATGCCACCAAGGCGTACGAATTCAGCATTCTCAAGGCCCGGGATCATACGGAATACCCGCGATTGCTCGCCATATTTGAGTTTGGTTTGAAAGCCGACAATATTGTAAAGCGTACCCAGCTTATTATCCTGACGAAGCTGGACGATGGCATGGGGCTTCACCGTGGGGTTGTGCGGGTTCGTGAGGCCAACGGGCTTCATAGGGCCGAAACACAGCGTTTCGCGCCCGCGCTCGGCCATCACCTCAATCGGCAAACAGCCCTCGAAATAGGGGGTGTTCTTCTCCCATTCCTTGAATTCGGTTTTTTCGCCCGCAATCAGCGCATCGATGAAGGCGTGGTACTGCGCCTTATCCATCGGGCAGTTGATGTAGTCTTTTCCATCCCCGCCGGGGCCGACTTTATCGTAGCGACTTTGAAACCATGCCTTGCTCATGTCGATGGAATCACGCGCGACGATGGGGGCAATCGCATCGAAGAAGGCGAGATATTCAGTGCCGGTATGGGCAAGTATCGACTCCGCCAGTGCGGGCGAGGTGAGTGGGCCAGTGGCCACAATGCACAGGCCATGCTCGGGGCCGGGCAGGGCCGTGATTTCCTCGCGCACGAAGGTGATGTTCGGGTGCGATTCCAGCGCCTGTGTGACGGCGCGCGCAAACAGCTCACGGTCCATGGCGAGTGCGCCACCGGCGGGGACTTTATTGGCATCCGCACATTTCAGGATAATGCTGCCGCAGCGGCGCATTTCTTCGTGCAGTAGGCCCACGGCGTTGCGCTCGTAATCATCGGAACGAAACGAGTTACTGCAGACCAGCTCGGCACAATCGGTGCTGTGGTGGGCGTGCGTGTTCTTCACCCCGCGCATTTCATGAATGGTAACGCGCACCCCGCGCTCGGCCGCTTGCCATGCCGCTTCGCTGCCAGCCAAGCCCGAACCAATGATGTGGAGAGTTTTTGTCATGCGATTGTCACAAATTTATTCAGTAAATCTGCTATGATAGGCACAGACAAAACGCAACTCTATTGTCGAGGAACTTATGTTTTCCAGTGAGCCAGATTACGCAGCTGCATTCAAACGTCACTTTCCCACGATGATGGTTTCAATGTTGGGCGAAGACTTCCTTGGAAGAATACACGAGATGGTCGAGCTTGAGTCGGCATGGACTCCAGAACAAGTAGAAGTGAAGAAACAACTCGAAGCGCAGATTGATAAAGATAGAAAAAACGCAATTGCACATCCTCAGGACAAGGAAGCATTTGCCACACTGGTTGCTAATTATACCTCATTGTTTGATGGCAATCGTGAGCTTGCTTTGGCGATGTCGGGACAGACATTGTTGTTTGCACAGGCGTCCGATCTGTTTACTGCTTCCTCTGAACTTGCCGTAATCAAAAATAATGCAGGACGCTTTGCTGATGCGGGAGAGAGAATGCGCTCACTTCAACTAGAATGCATTAAGGCTGAGAAGGGTTTAAAAGAGGGACTGATGAATTGGAACGGAACAGATCCAGCAGATGTTCCTGATCTTATTTCCACGTTCAAAGCTCAAATAACAGATTTTATTTCGCAAGAGATGGGTATTGAATCCGGCAAAGGTATTACAGGTTAGTTTGCTGCTTGAGCTTGAAGTAAATTAAGCGCTTCGTGTAGTTGAGCGCTATTCCCCGCTGCAATCACCTCGCGGAAGTGATCGAGGGTGACGGGCTCACCATCCCAGCCCATTATTTTGCCGCCTGCACCTTCGATGATGGGGACCAGGGCGAGGATATCATAGGGCTTTAGCCCCGCATCGATCACCACGTCACGCAGGCCACGGGCGAGTAAGCCATAGGCGTAGCAATCGCCGTCCTTCACCGTGGCGCGGCAGGCTTGCGCGAGTTTTACGACCCGTGCGGCTTGCGTGGGGGTGAAATAGGCGGCGGAGGTGGTGGAAAGCTCGGCCGCAGAAAGTGAAGCGCAGGGGCGTGTGTTGAGGGTGATGGGTTGGCTGCGCTTGCGCGGGTCCAGCTCCTGCGCGGGGGTGGCGGAATAGGTGGTTGCGTGCCCGCGCAGGCCCACCCAGCGCTCACCGGTGACGGGTTGATCGAGAATGCCAAGGACGGGGATGCCATCCTCGCATAACGCAATCAGGGTGCCCCATTCCTTGCGACCAGCGATGAAGGCGCGGGTGCCATCAATCGGGTCGATGACCCAGGTATGGGAAGTCTCCAGTCTCCAGTCTTCAGTCTCCAGTGATTTAGATTTATTTTTGCTGGCGACTGGTGACTGGCGACTGGTGACTTGAATGCCAAATTCCTCGCCATAAATAGCGTGGGTGGGGTAGTGCGTTTCAATGAGGTCACGCATGGCGCGTTCCGCGTCGCGGTCGGCGACTGTCACCGGGCTTTCGTCAGCTTTGTGCTCCACATTGCCGTGTGCACCAAAATGAGGGCGGATGATGTCGCCCGCCACATCGGCCAGTTGGTGGGCGAAGGTAAGGTATTGTTCCATAAGTTTATCGATTGGCTTGTGTTTTACCGCTTGCATTGGTATAATCATACTGCGCCGTGACTGCGTCGATTTGCAGGTTTGGGTTCGCCCGACACGGCGTCACTTTTTTTGGGAATCTTATTAGACCGTAGCCTTCAATTTTTCCGGTTACCGACTTTCTAATCGTTTCCTCTATCTGTTTAAAGAAGCGATTATCCATTTCTTTGAAATTTCTTAGTACCGCGCCCGCAACTAAGTCAGCGAGTTGTATCCCAACACTTAGGTGTGATGGCGCAATAAATACACCCTCAATAAGATGATTAAAGCTTGAATTCGCGTTGTGCTGTCCGAGCAGCAATTTGGTATGTAATTCTTGTAGGCGTTTATCATCTTTAGGCGCGCGGTGGTCGCATACAATAATTCCGTTGATTTTTTGACCACTGATTTGGCTAATATCCTGTAGGTAGTATTGGAATCTTTCAGCCATTTGCTTATAAGAATACCAATAAACATCATCGGCACTATTGATATATGGTAGTTGGTAAGCTGCCTCAACGTCGGTCACTATGCTAATAGTCCGGATTGACTTATATTTTTTTAAAAGATCGTAGAGAGAAGTTCTTAGCGACTCTTTATCGGAATGAGATAAATGGCTGAGGGCATGTTTCTTGGCGTCAGGGTGCGCAGGCGCGAAGTAACGCCATTTGATTTCACCTGTGACTTCATACTTACGCTTTAATGTGTCGAGATCTGCTTTAACGCGGTGCCATAATTCTTCAGGGATAATGGCTCCTCCGAGAACAAATAGCGGAGAGTTTAGAGCTTTGTCTGGTGCGGGTGGAGTCCCAGACTCGTCTATGAATAAGATTTGCATGCTGTCCTTACTAAAACGCGGCGATGCCGGTGATGGCGCGACCCAGGATGAGGGCATGAATGTCGTGCGTGCCTTCGTAGGTGTTGACGGCCTCAAGGTTCATGACATGGCGGATGACGTGGTATTCATCGGCAATGCCGTTGCCACCGAGCATATCACGCGCCACGCGTGCAATCTCGAGCGATTTGCCGCAGCTATTGCGTTTCACGAGTGAGATCATCTCGGGTGCATACTCGTCCGTCTCCATCAAGCGGCCCACGCGCAGCGCAGCATGGGTGGCGAGCGTGATTTCCGTCATCATATCCGCCAGTTTTTTCTGTACCAGTTGGTTGGCGGCCAGCGGCTTGCTGAATTGGTGACGTTGCAGTGTATAGTCGCGAACGATTTCCATGCAGTGCAGGGCTGCGCCCGTGGTACCCCAGGCAATGCCATAGCGCGCTTTGTTGAGGCAGCTAAAGGGGCCTTTGAGGCCTGAAACATCGAGTGCGCGCTCATCGGGCACGAACACATCATCGAGCATGATCATGCCAGTGACACTCGCGCGCAGGCTCATTTTCCCTTCGATTTTTGGGGTGGTGAAACTTCCCTTATCGCCGCGCTCGACGATGAAGCCGCGAATGGTGCCGTCCTTCACCTCCGGGTGGCCAAATACCTTGGCCCAAACAATGGCAATATCCGCAATTGGCGAGTTGGTGATCCAGGTTTTGCTGCCGCTGATTTTGTAGCCGCCATCGACTTTCACGGCGCGGGTTTTCATGCCTGCGGGGTCGGATCCTGCATCAGGCTCGGTGAGGCCAAAGCAGCCCACCAGCTCGCCCGTGGCAAGGCGTGGCAGGTATTTTTCTTTCATCGCCTCACTGGCGAAGGTGTAAATCGGGTGCATGACGAGCGAGGACTGCACTGAGAGCGCCGAGCGATAGCCCGAATCCACCCACTCGATTTCACGCGCCACAAGGCCATAGGCCACATGGCTGACACCCGCGCAGCCATAACCCTTGATGGTGCTGCCAAGCAGGCCTTGTGCGCCCATGTCACGCATGATTTCAGGGTCGAACTTCTCGTGGCGGTTCGCTTCGATGACGCCGGGTAATAAACGGTCGCGGGCAAAGCCGCGCGCCGCATCGCGCACCAGGCGTTCATCCTCGGTCAGTTCGCCGTCGAGGTTCAGTGGGTCGCTCCAGTTCAGTTCATTCAGCATGTGGTGCTCATTATTTGGTGTATTTATGTGTGAGAACGTCGAGTTCTTTGCTGTGAAACAAGTCGATGCACTTCATAGTGTGAAGTGTTCCCCCTTCCTTCGCAACATAATCTTTTTTAAGGAATTTCTCTATCAGTTTGCTGCCTTCCGCGTAGCCCTCGATTGGCGTAGTGCCAAATTCAATGTACGCGGCGGCAGCTCTTTCGGCATCCTCGGAGTGCAAGGCGTGTGAAAGGCAACCGCTCAATGCCCAGTTTTTGAAGATTAGTTGTGGTGAGTATTGGCTTGGGTCGGCCGCGCGCGCCGATGCGCTTGCGATCATCATCATGGATGTGAGAGCGAAACGAATTGTCGTGACCGAGCGCAATGTTCGCTGCCGGCTCAAACCAGCAAGTTGATGATGGAGCCGCGCGCCCAACGAACCCCGCGCGAGAGGGCGGCTAAGGCATTACCAATGAGGCCACCCAAGGTTGCCTCATCCGGAATGAGGTTCAGGCGGGCGCGCACCTGTGAGGTGGTGCGTGGCTGGATGAGAGGCGTTGCCTCAACGATCGCGCCTGCGCGCTCGGCTTCGCGCTTGGCGCGCACGCGCTCCGCCGCACGGGCGAGGGAATTGTTTGGAATCATATCGTTAGCCATGAACGGAAATTAGCATAGTTCGTCGCCGTTGTCACTGCCTGCTGACTAAAAACTCGTGGCCATGATGCTCGCGGTGGTGCGGGTCAGCCAGTTCACGATGGGGCGAATCTGGTCGTCGCTCATGAGGGCAGGGGCGTGGCCAATGCCAGCAAAGCTGATGCTCTCGGTATTGAGGTTCGTGGCGCGCATGGCGCGGATGGTATCGACATCGAGAATATCGGAATCCGCGCCATGGAGAATCAGGGTGGGGGTTTGCACCTCCGCCCAGATGGGGGATAGGTTCACATCCTCGATTTTCGAATAATTCTCGGTGGCAAGGGCGAGCGGCACCGCAATCGCCGGGTCGCAGGCATAGCATAATGCCCCGTTGCGGGTGATGAGCGAGCTATCGATAAGCATCTGCCAGGTTGCTTCATCGGCAATGCCCCAGGGGGCAAAGGCCGCGCGCAGATAGGTTTCTGCCTCGGCACGTGAGGCGAAGGCGCTGGGCATAGCGCGAACATAGCCATAAATGCGCTCAAGCGCTGGTTTGCTTAAGCGCGCACCAATATCGTTCATCACTAGTTTTTTGATGCGCCGCGGGTGTTGCGCGGCAATCATCATGCCGATTAAGCCGCCCATGGAGGTGCCCACCCACTCGACTTCGCGGAAATGGAAATTATCCATCACCGCCAAGCAATCGGCGGCATAGCTGGCGTAGTTATAGCCCATAGGCTCTGCGAGCCATTCGCTTTCGCCACGCCCGGCCATGCTAAGCGCCAGCACACGGCGGCCCGTGGCGGCAAGTGCTTGCGCGAGCATATCAAAATCGCGCGCGTTGCGAGTGAGGCCATGGACGCAGATGGTGATTTTTAACGATTCGGGGTTGCCCCAATCGTAGAATACGACCTCGTGCGTGCCCTCGGGCCCGACGGTGTTTGGCAAACGCAGGCTGTGGCGTGTGGGAGTCATCGTGGTGAATCGTGAATGGTGAATCGTGAATCGTCAGTTGGTTCTTATGAGTAGCAATCAATCTTCTCGCTGTCACCCCGTCTTTATGACGGGGTCCAGCTTTCTTGAGATCATAAAAGATGGATCCCGGCGCAAGGCCGGGATGACTAATGGGAATTAAAAACTCACTGTCACAGCCGTATCAAGTTGCGTTCGATGCCAAGGCCGGTGAGCGGAATCTCCGTCGGCGTGCCATCGACCACATCTGCCAGCAGGCGCGAGGAGCCGGCGGCTTGCGTCCACCCCAGCGTACCGTGGCCCGTGTTCATGAACAGATTGCTGATGGGGGTCTTGCCGATGATCGGTGGACCATCCGGCGTGCTTGGGCGCAAGCAGGCCCACTCGGTAAGCTCCTCTTGCGGCGCTTCGGGGAACAACTCTTTCATGCCGCGCTTGAGAGGGTCGATGCGCACGGCGCGTACCGCCTCGTTGTAGCCAGCGAATTCCGCCGTGCCCGCGACACGCATGCGGTTGCCAAGCAGGGTGTAGACTTGCTTCGCTGCATCATCCGTGATGCTCACCTTCGGGCAATGCGCGCTTGCGTTGAAGGTGATGCTGTAGCCTTTCATTGGGTAGATCGGCACATAAAGACCAAGCTTTCGCAAATGCGGTGCGCTATGGCTGCCGAGCGCCATCACATAGGCATCGAACCCGGCCATATAGTCACGCTGCTGGCCTTCAATTTCCACATGCGTGATTTGGTTGTTGGTTTGATGCAGCTTGGCGATTTTCTGATTGTACAAAAAGGTGACGCCCAGTTTTTTGGCGCAGTAATCGGCGAGGTTTTTCGTGAAGACGTGAATATCGCCCGATTCATCGATCGGCGCATACATGCCGCCGACGAGCTTTTTGGTGGTGTTGGCAAGGGTGGGCTCAAGCGTGAAACATTCGGCTGGGGTCATCGGTGTTTCGGTGCAGCCGAGCTTTGCCTGAAATTCGGCGTGGCGCTTTGCGCCATCGAACGAGGCCTGACTATCGAACACATGCAAGGTGCCGTTGCCGAGGAAGGAGAATTCGACTTTGGTCTCGGCCATAAGCTCGGCCATTTTTTGTTTACTGTAGAGGCCAAGGCGCAGCATGGTTTCGCAGTTGGCGCGGGCTTTGGCAGGCAAGCAGTTGAGCAGGAACAAAAGGCCCCAGCGCATCATGTGCATGTCGGTCGAGGGGCGAAGCACTAGCGGCGCATCGTCCTGAAAGGCCCATTTGAAGAGTTTTGGAAACACATGCGGGTTGGCCCATGGCTCTGCATGCGAGTAGCTCAGCTGGCCGCCATTGGCATACGAACATTCCCGCGCGGGCTCGGCCCCGCGTTCGATGACGGTGACCGCGTGGCCGCGCCGCGCCAGCTCATAGGCCGAGGTGACACCCAGTACGCCCGCGCCCAAGATACAGATTTTCATACGCCTCACCCTGTCTAATTATAGAAAACTTGTAGCAGTTACAGCGACTCTGGCAACTGACAGCAAATCAAGTGCGGCAGTTGTGGATATGTTCTATTTCAACCCCTGCGCTGCCTTGAGCACCTCGGCCGCGTGGCCAGTGACACTGACTTTGGGCCATGCTTTCACCACCTTGCCGGATTTGTCGATGAGGAACGTGCTGCGCACGATGCCCATGTATTTTTTGCCATACATGCTCTTCTCACCCCAGACGCCGAACGCTTCCGCGATGCCTGAGTCATCGCTCGCAAGGGCGAAGGGTAAGTCATATTTGGTACGGAATTTATCGTGGCTCTTGAGGTCGTCTTTGCTGATGCCGATGATGACCGTATCGGCTTTCTCGAACTGCTTGGCAAGGCTTGCAAAGTCCTTGGCCTCGGTGGTGCAGCCGGGGGTGTCATCCTTAGGATAAAAATAGAGGACCACATTTTTTTTGCCCTTGAAGCTTGCGAGATCGGCGTTTTTGCCGCCGCTGAGCACGAGGCTGCAGCTTGGTGCAGCAGCGCCTTCGGCAATGGCGGTGGTGGTTGGTGTTTGTTTGGCAGCGCTTGGCATAAAATCCTCCGTGGTTTTGATGAGGATTAGCGCAGGTGCATCACGCCTTCAAGCAGGCATTGATTACAAGTTAGTTATTGAGAGCCACCAAGGATGGAGGCGTAGGCCGTGCTAACCGCCTGCTCATGATGGAGCACCTGTTTTTTGAGCCCCTCAAAATTGTCGCTGCGCATGCCATCGGTGAGTAGGTTTTTAAGGCCTATCGGTGCATCGTCTGTAATCACCCCGCCGG
>CAZOFC010000087.1:0-8920 GCA_964578965.1 uncultured Azospirillum sp. | reverse complement strand
GGCGGATTTGGCATCAGTGGCGAGAGCTTACGCGATTTTAAGGGCAACCACATCGACGTGCTCACTGGCGGTGACCATGTGTTTGATCAAAAAGATGCGCCATCGCTACTGGGTAACGAGCAATGGCTGCTGCGCCCGCATAATTTTCCGCCAAGCGTGCCGGGTACTGGCTGCAAGCTTTTCACCTTGGCCAATGGTAAAAAACTGCTGGTGCTGCACTTGCTCGGTCAGGTGTTTCACCGCGAATATCTCGATAGCCCATTCGCTTGTGCCGATGCGGCACTTGCGCCCTATAAACTTGGCGCCAATGTGGATATGATTCTGGTCGATATGCATGCTGAGGCGACGAGTGAAAAACAGGCCATGGGGCATTACCTCGATGGCCGTGTATCGGCCGTGCTCGGCAGCCATACGCATGTGCCTACTGCCGATGCGCGCATTTTGCCCAAAGGCACCGCCTTTCAGACCGATTGCGGCATGTGCGGCGACTACAACTCCATCATCGGCTTTGAACCCACCGGGCCCATGCAGCAGTTTTTGCAGAAATTTCGTAAAGTGCGCATGGAGCCAGCAAGCGGCAATGGCACGCTCGCAGGCGCAATCATTGAAGTGGGTGAGAATGGGCTGGCAAAAGCAATTACGCCTATTCAGGTAAGCTAGTTATTATTTATTGAAGGGGGCATCGCCCCCTACGCTTTGCTTACCCCTTCCGAGCGAAGCTCGGCTCGCCATGGAAGGCTACGCACCGCCTACTCAAAGGTTTGTATTATCCATGCGTAGCGCTTTACGGCGCGAGCCGCGTAGCGGCAGGGGTGAGCGGCGTTAGCCGCGAAGGGAATAAGGTCCCCTTCTATAAACGAAAACCACTACTCCGCGTCTTCTTCCTCGGCTTCCGCCTTTGCCTTCACTTTACGCGCGCGGGGCTTCTCGCTCGATGCACGCACTTTATCAAGGCTGCCTTTGCTTGCGTCCCACACGAAGGTGTTCACAATCGTTTTGGTACCCGTCGTCACAATATCACCATTGGGCAGCTGCAATACATCAAAGCCATCTTTCAGGGCTTCATTGATGATGGAAGAAGAATGACGCAGATAGTCTGGGTTAGCCATGAGGTCGGCGAGCATGTTATCTTCCTCGTTTGCATGGGCGCGGGCTTCGCGGGTCACATGCAGCGAGTTGAATAATTTCGTTTTGTAGGCCATAGTGGCACCTCAGTTCGACTCACACTTCCATATCAACAGGCATGGCGTGAACCGCGTTATTCATTTTGACGTTGTCATGTCCATGTTTCATGCCCCACTGTGCCGTGCAAGCCACATGTAAATTAACAAGCATTAACGCTACATAGCAGAAACTTTGCACGAGGCAATCCCGTAACCACAATCTTCTTCAAACTGTCATACATCGTTTGCACTGCACAAAAAAGAGGCCCAGATACTCGCGTATCCGGGCCCAAGAAGGAGCTAGACGACTTGACATTCAACGGTAAGCACCTGCCATCGTCACGTCAGCGATGCTACCGATTCGTTAGATCTGGTTGAGCTGCTCGAGGAGCTCATCCGCAGTCTT
Organism: uncultured Azospirillum sp.; assembly: GCA_964578965.1. Classification (GTDB taxonomy): domain Bacteria; phylum Pseudomonadota; class Alphaproteobacteria; order Rickettsiales; family UBA3002; genus QFOX01. The sequence continues at coordinate 7,351 of CAZOFC010000087.1, read as the reverse complement.
AATCACCCGCGTATTGGCCTGGTAGGCACGCTGCGCCACGATGATCTCTGTCAGCTGTTCGGCTAGGTCTACGTTCGACTGCTCAAGCGCAGCCGAAACAATATTCCCTGTCCCGTTCGTGCCGGCCTCACGCAGGTTCACCGTTCCCGATTCACGCGTTTCAGAGAAGATATTGCCTGAAAGCGGTGTCAGCCCGTTAGGGTTGGCAAAGCTGGCTAGCGGCAGACGGAAGAGCTGTTGGGTCTGACCGTTTGAATAGCTGGCGCTGACAATTCCATCGCCATCAATCGCGACACTGACCAGCTCACCCACCGGCGCACCATTCTGGTTTACAAAGTTGACGTTATAGGCCGAATCGAACTGGCTTAACCCATCCGCCAGACCAATCGTGGTTGCACCCACCGTGCCAAATGGTTGACCCGCCGTTCCCAGATCGAGCGTGATGGTCGATGGTACCGCACCATTCGTCCACGTCACCGAGAGCGGGCTTGAAAGGCTGGCCGATACACTGCGCAACGATCCATCCCCGTTGAAGTTGATGGTCCCCGTCACCAGCTGGCCATCCACCAACGAAGTATTGATGTCCGTTGCCGGAATCGCATGGATTTCCACCGCCCAGGTATTCTGGGCAATTTTAATGTAGCTGAAGCGCACATCATGCCCGCTGCCAAGGCTATCGAAAATCCGTACGTTGCGGCTGAACTGTGCCGTAATGTCACCCGAGGCAAGGTTTTTCCCAATTGCACCGGTCGGGTCATATTGTGGCCCAAGAACTCCGGTGGTCTGCGGCGTGTAAGCGCCGCCATTCAAGGTGGGTACCAGACCAAAATGCGCCAATACGCTACCTTGGTTAGATTCCCCCACAATCGAGACGCGGTTTGATGCGGCCGCCGGGAAGTTACCCCCCGCCAGCGTCAGATCCACCGGGGCAGGAACACGCACCGTGTAGGTAGTTGCCGTCTGTGCGGTCACCACATAGGGCCCACCATTGGGGAAGGCGCCAGGGAAGCCACCCAGACCATTCGCCAGGCCGGAAATATAGACACTGTCACCCGCATTCAGGGTCGAGGATTGTGCCGCATCGGTAATGACGATGTCGATCGATGACCCTGCTGGGAACGTACCCGCCGGAATGGCAATCGGCGTACCCGCGGTTGGAATCTGGAAGTTAGCATCCGTCAGATCCGAGAAGGAAATCGTATCAAGTGGATCATCCACGTTGATTGCGAGTGTGGCGCTTGAAAGCGGGCTGCTTACCACAGCACTTACCCCATCATCGGCATTCACCAGCGCCGCTAACCCATCAAGGCTCGAATAGCGACGGTTTCCGATCGCCACGTTCGAAAGATCAAGCTCGCTCAGCCAGTCGATACCGCGTGCGGTAGCAGTACCCACCGCATCGCCATTGGCAAACGTCACCGCTTGTGAGGCATCCTCTGCACCCACGACCAGTCGACCATTGGTAACGCGTGCCGTGAGGCCATTCACCGCATCAATCGCCGTTGCCAGCGAATTAAGGTTATTGAACTCCCCAGCAAGCGTGTTAGGCGCCGTCGCCGAGTAGCGGAAGGTCACAGGCCCAGTGGTAGCGGTTGAGATACTGAACGTCAGCGCCGTGTTGGTAAAGGTTGCCGTACCCGTCTGGCCAAGGAATGTCTGCGTGGTGCTCGACGCATCGAGGATATTGCCTTGGAACTGGCGAATATCTGCCGTTGGCCCGGGGCCAGGGCCAGCGTTGTTGCCCACCACACCCGCGTGGGGCGTGGTCACGGTGATTTGCACCGTGTTCGCATCAATGCGCGTGATCACATGCGTAGCGTTCAACTCGGCAGCCGGGGTAGCGCCGATTGCACCCGCAATACCCGCGAGCGTGATACGGTCACCACTGATGAGGCCGTGGCTTGGGATGCTGAGCGTGAACGAGGAGCCCGCGGCGAAGCGAATGCTCGACGGCGCACTGAGCGCACGCAGGGCGGTATTGTTATTCCCTGCATCCCCGAAGTTGTTGTTGCCACCAAGCGCGGTAACATTACGGCCAATCGTGAACCCACCGTATTCGTAGCTATATTGCAACCCATTACCGGTCGCGACCGAGAACTGATCACCACGACGCACCGAATCCGCCGCCGCAAGACCAAACTCCGAACCGACATAGATCTGACTGCTGGTAAGGTTGAGGTTCGACGCATTGTTGTTGTCCGAGCGCAGGGTTGCTGCTTGCCCGGGGAAAATTACTTCGCTTGAACGTAAGTTCGCACCGATCGAAATCGTTGAAGTGCCTTGCGCGACACCCGAGGCTGTTTCTACGTTCACGGGGCGTAGGGAGTCAAAGTTACTAAAAGCCGTAGTGTTGAGGTTGCCAACTTCACCTGGCAGGCGGCCATCACGATCGAGCGGCCAGCCTTGCAGGAAGAATCCTTGTGCGTTGACAAAGTTGCCCAGCGAATCGGGCGAGAAGGAGCCGGCACGCGTGTAAAGCGGGGTAGCTGCTGATCCACCTACGCTTCCATCTGGCACCGCACGCACCACGAAGAAGCCATCGCCAGAAATTGCGAGGTCTGTCGCTGATTGCGTGGCCTGCAAAAGCCCCTGCTGGTTGATCTCATAACGGGTGCTTGCCCGCACGCCACCGGTTTGGAATGCTACAGCGCTGCTCGCATTGACCACCAGCGAGGAAAAATTTGCCGTCGCTTGTTTATAGCCAATCGTGTTCACGTTGGCGATGTTGTCGGAAATCGTCCCGATTTTGCTCGACTGTGCAGCCAGTCCCGAAACGCCTCCGAATAATGCACCGTATAAACTCATGACTTCCTCCTAAATATTTCTGTTTTGGTTCTCGCCACCGGCGGTTAAAAAATGCTTTCGTGCTTGCTATGCGAATCTCATGCCAAGTTTAAAAATTCATGGAATTACAGGTCAGCGCGCGTGATGCTGCGCACGGCCAGAACATCGTTGAAATTCACCGTCGATTTCCCGGCAATGAGCAGGGTGTTGCCGGATTTGTCGGTCTCGACTCCGCTCACAATACCGACCGAACGGGTTTCCGAGGGGATGACCTTACCGCCCGCATCGAGCGCCCGCACTGCGATCTTGTATGTCCCATCGGGTTCGCGTTGCCCCGTGACGCTATTGACCCCATCCCAGACCACCAGGTTACGCCCTGCTTGCTTATCTCCGTTGCCGCGGAATACCACGCCACCGGATGCATTCGTGATGGTAATTTCCACCGACTGCGCGGTACGTGGCAAAATGTAGCTGAACGCCCCTTGGCCACCAACCACATCGCCCGTATTCCCTTTGCTTTCGATCTCGCGGCCGATATACCCCACCGCGGTGCTGACCCCCGATTGCTTGTTGGCGGCGATCAGTTTCTCAAGGTTGGTGTTGGTGTTCACCTGTTGCTGTACGCTCGAATACTGGGCAATCTGTTGCGTAAACTGGTTCGTATCGAGTGGCGAGGATGGATCCTGATTCTTCAGCTGCGTGGTCAGCAATTTCAAAAAGAAGTTGATGTCACTCGACAACTGGTTCTGCGAGGCGGCAGATGTCGAGCTTGCGCTGGCAGGTAGGCTAGTGCCATTCTTTCTCGCCTCAACTAAGGCGGCGTTCTGCGCCGCAATGCTGGCTGCTTTTTGAGATGAGGCCGTGCCACCGTTTCGTCTTGCCTCGACTAAGGCGGCATTCTGTGCCGCGACACCCCCTAATTTGTTTGCTGTCGTGCTGCCTGAGCCCGACGTGGCACCATTCAGCACCCCAGAATTGACCGTACTGCCTGAATTCAAAACATCGGTAACCATGATTCTCTCCTATGCGCTGATGTCAACGCCCTCGCGGACGTTAATGACATAATGGCGGGTTAATTCATTCGTGATGGCGGCTGCGCTGCGCTCGCCATTGGTTTTTGGTGTATCGTCAGATTGCGAATGCTGGCCACGTTGGCCACCCCCTGCATCGGAATGAAGCTGCGGCTGCTGGCGCAGGTTAAACTGCATACTGCCCGTATCGGTTTTCACCCCTGATTCTTGCAGTGCGCGCTCAAGCGAGCGGGCATCACGGCTTAGGTGATCAAAGGTTTCCGGCTTATCGACCATGAACGAAATCGAGGTCTGTCCATCACGGTTCGTCTGGATATTCACTTCCACGCGGCCCAGATCAATCGGGTCGAGCTGCACGGTGATATTCTCCAGCCCATCACTGGCCGCCTTACGCACCGCCACATGCACCTGCTCGCTCACGGGCCTGTGGTTGATGTAGCCATTAGGCGTGACCACATGCACTGGCTGCGCCACCTGATTCACCGGCAACGCATTACTTGTTGCGCCCGTTGCGATGGGACTGTTAGGGGTGGCCGCGTCATTTGACGCAACACTTGCCACGGGCGCATCGTTTGAGTTTGCCGCATTACCAAGCAGCTGATCGAACGACGCTGTGCTAGTCGCATTCGTGGTTGCGGTCTCATCCTGCAAACGCGGCAGGGTAATTTCGGGTAACAGCTGCGCTTCAGGTTTGGGGGCCGTGAGGGGTGGAATCAATGTGTCGAGATCCACACGCGCCTTGAAGGCATCATTGTTCAGGGCCTGCGCCAATGCTGGGCTGACGGTCACGGCGGCCAGCGGCGTAATCACGCTGACAGTTTCTAGGAGGTCGAGTCTTTTCGCTTGCGCTGGTTCTGGCGCTGTTTGCGTCGCGCTATCATCTGCCGCATGGGGATGAAAGATCGCAGCTGGTACTGTCTGCAACAGTGCAGCCGTACCTGGCTCCTCCTCTTCTTGCGTGGGTTCAGCGCTTGCTTTTTCAGGCTTACGCGGCGCGAGCAGCGCCGTTAAGGCCACCACCGATAACTTCGAATCGGCAACCGCATTCGCCGATTGCACCAGCTCGCCCACGGTTTTTGGTTCGCCACCACGCGCAAGAGCCTGAAGCTGCGCTTTGAGATTTTTAAGCACTTCCGCACTTTCAGGGGAACGACTGACGCTAAGAATTTTTTCGACACGCGCAATCAGTGCCGGTGCATCTTCTGCAGTCACCACCTGATCACGCCCGCTGGCCAGCTGACGCGCCACATCACTTGCGTTCGCAGGTAATTCCTGCGCACTCAACGCGTTGAGCGCTGCCGTAGGCGCAAGATTGCCGCGAAACTGCGGCTGCTGCTGATCCGAGGATTGCTTGCCCGAATCATTGAGTAACTGAGAGAATACCTGCGAAGCATCACCGTCCTCGGTCGTATTGGCAGCAGGTGCTGGCAATGAACTAACCAAGGCAATCAGACTATTCACTCCCGTAGGCTGCACCATACTTCCTCGCATCATCCGATGATTTCGTGACGAAATTCTCTAAATGATAAAGCAAGCATCGTGCCAACCCGCCGCAAGGCAGATAGCAAATGATCATCAAGGGCTTGAGTGATTAGGCAGAGACCGTGGTCGGATCTGCTGTCGGTGCGGCAGGTTTTTCCTCAGCACCTTGGGCTTTCTTCTCATCGGCGCGGTCGATGGCGTCCCACACATCGCGCATTTCTTTAACTTCGCTGATGAGGGCTTGGCATGCCGCCAAGTCATTCGTGCGGTGCAGGGTAAATATTTTCATTTCCACTGAGGAATAAAAATCATACAGCGCACGCGCGGAAGGGCCACCCGCATCAAAATCCAGGCATGATTGCAGCCCCACCATGATATCCGCTGCACGGGTCAGCTTATTATAGCGCAGTTCGTAATCTTTCTTTTCGATTGCTTCATACGCCTGCTGCAAGAAACGGATCGCCCCATCATAGAGCATCACCACCTGGCGCGTTTTGCTCACCGTGTGGTTGGCACGCGAATATGCCTTATATAGGCCAGCATTTACTTGATTCATGAGACAGCACCGAACCTAATTACTTAACCACTATTGCGAGCCTTTGCTTGGGCGTCAAGTAATTGAAGGATGTTGTTCGCTCTCGACAACGCCGCCTCTAAGCTCGCATACTGTTGCACCAGCTGCTCACGATAGCGATCGAGCGTCTCGTCAATCCGCGTGATCTCTTCCGTGTTGCGGGTCTTGCTTTCGTTGAGGATTTCAAGCTCAGTCGCGAGTGTGCCGTCCACATTGTTATTGAAGCGTTCGACCAGGTTGTAAAAGCGATCACCAAACCCCTGACTCAAGGTCACGTTGATGGTAGCGTCGCCGGATAACCCATAGACGAATTCCGAACCATCAAGTGCACTACCCGCTGGGCCTTTAAGGCTTACCCCGCCCCCCGTCAGTACCGTCGCCACCAGATCCACCGTAGTAGGGCCTGCTGCCGGGTCAGTGTAGGTCGCCTTGTAAGTCCCTGCGACACTGTCGATGACCACCTGAAAGCCGGTGATGTTGTTGAGGTTATTCGAACGCTTCGAGGTCACGAATGCGGAGTTGTCGCTGATCTGCTGATATTCAAAAAGACCACGCACACCCTCAAAGTTCGACAGCAACGTCGAACGAAGCTTATCCGTATCGACAGTCAGAATATTCTGTGTGGCTGGGTTCTCACCATCCCCTGCAAAATTCTCTAGCCGCAACCCGATCTCCGATAACTGCGAGGGGTTGCCCGCCGTGACGCCCGCAACCACACGCGATACCTCAATCGCAACATCACTGATGATATTGCGGAAGGTCTGATTATTATAGAGCACCGAGGTTTCAAGTGGCTGGCTATTTTCATCCAGCTGCGATTGGTTTGAGGCAAAAATGCGGAACTCGTTATACGCATCCGCAAAATTGGTAATGGCATTGGTCACAAGCTCAATATCTGGCTCAACCGCTACCGTAATCGACTCCGTTGTCGTCGGCTGCCTTAAGGTGAATGTGATTCCTGTCAATGCATCCGCCACCGAATTGCTCTCACGGCTCAGCGCCACCCCATCGACCGAGAACAGGGCATTTTGCGCCGTCTGTGTGGTCGTCACCGGGGCGAGCTGCGAGAATACACCTGTTGGGTCACTCTCAATCCCCGCATTCGGAGTTGGTGCTGTTTGGCTAAGGTCAAAGCCATAGGTCGTACCGGTGCGGGTTGCTGTGTAGATCAGCTTGTACGTGCCCGGGGCCACCGTAAGCACCGAGGCCTGAATCCCCGTCCGGCTGGATATTTCATTGAACTTCGACGCTACGGTCTGCAGCGAATCCCCCGCATTTAAGGTCAAGGGAACACCACCTGCCGTGCCATCCACCGCACGCAGATTGATTGTCCCTGCCTGAAATAGACCGGGAGTTGGCGAGCCACTCGCAGTCACTGCCGAGGCATTAATGCTGTCCGCCAGCACGAAATTACCGGATTGCTGTTTGGTCTGGCGCGCAAGCTGGGTAATCGAATCGACGGTGTAGCTTTGTGCTACCG
>CAZOFC010000086.1:6088-8954 GCA_964578965.1 uncultured Azospirillum sp. | reverse complement strand
GCGCGCGCTGGCGGCCCGGCTGCTTGAAGCGGGGCTTGTCACCTCAGCAACCGTGACAGGGGTCATTCGCCTCGTACCACCGCTGATTATTTCTGCACAACACGTAGAAGAAGCATTGGCGATTTTGGATGAAGTATTGAGAGAGAAAGAATAAGAACTGTCATTGCGAGCGCATAGCCAACCAATCCAACTTGGCCAATAGTAAATAAGATGGATTGCCACGTCGCTACCGCTCCTCGCAATGACGACTAGGGAGAAACTAAATCATGCGCCATTTTCTTGATTTTCGTGACCTGAGCAAAAACGATCTCATGATCATCATGACCGAGGCGCAGCGGCGCAAGCGCACCCGCCTGATGGGCGACAGCCAGCCACTCACAGGCAAATCGCTCGCCATGATTTTTGAAAAAAATTCCACACGCACGCGCGTTTCCTTCGAGGTGGGGATGCGTGAGCTTGGTGGCCATGCCGTCGTGCTGCAAAAGAATGACCTGCAACTCGGGCGTGGTGAAACCGTTGCGGATACCGCGCGTGTGCTCAGCCGCTATGTGCATGCCATGATGCTACGTGCTTACCACCACAATACGCTCATCGAGCTTGCGCAATATGCGACCGTGCCGGTCATCAATGGGCTGACAGATCTTCTCCACCCCTGCCAAGTGATGGCGGATATCCTCACGATTGAAGAAACGCTGGGGAACATTGAGGGTAAAAAAGTGGCCTGGATTGGCGATGGCAATAACATGGCCAATACCTGGATCACCGCGGCCGAGAAATTTAACTTCGAGCTGGTGCTTGCCTGCCCGCCGACTTTGCTGCCGGATATGGAGATACTCGCCGCTGCAAGCAAGCATGGTGCAAACGTGCGCCTCACCAAAACACCGACAGAAGCCGCTGATTGGGCCGATGTGGTGACGACCGACACCTGGGTCAGCATGGGGGATGACGACACACTCACGCGTAAGCAGGCATTCCAAGGCTTTCAGGTGAATGAGGCGATGATGGCACGCGCCAACAAGGATGCGATTTTTCTGCATTGCTTGCCCGCCCATCGCGGCGAAGAGGTGAGCGACGCGGTGCTTGATGGCCCGCAATCCAAAGTGTGGGACGAAGCGGAGAACCGCCTGCATGTGCAAAAGGCAATTTTGCTGTGGTGCCTTGAGGAAATTTAAGGCCAGCGATTATCGCATATGCATTGTTCGCCAGTAAGTATCTGTAAAAAATAAATAATATTTCACGTGAAACATTGCGCATCCTCGTGAATTTCGGCAATAAAAGAACGCGCCCGAATGAGCGCGTTTTTTCAGCCTAAAATAGAGGATTATTACGAGCGCTGCGTGCCTTTGCTGATGCTGCTAACAATACCAGCCATACCAGCCATACCTAGTGCCATAGGGCTAAACTCGCCAAGCGCTGAAAGGCTTGCAGTGGCCGCTACGCCCATTGCAAGGCCAGCTTCTGTAGCCATACCTTTGGCGTTGTTAAGTGAGGACAGAATGCCATTAGCAGCACCCATAGCTCTTGAGGAACCTGAGATGATGTCGATAGTCCCGCCAGCGGCAGTGAAACCGAATGTTCCATCGTTTGATGCAGCAAATTTGGTAATTTCGTTGGTGAGATTATCAATGGCCATATCGTTACCTGTGCGTGCGAAGGTGAATTTCCTTACTTTCAACCTAACACAGCTTTGTTACAGTTATATGACAGCGCCGCATTTTTATGATGACAGTTATGTGACAATCAGGAGCCTAAATTACCTAAAGTTTTAGGTAATTACTTCGCTAGCGCGCTTTCAAGATTCGCCCGATCAATGGCAATTTGTTCACCAAAGCTGGCGGCTGGCTGCGGCAGCGTGCGCGGGGCCTGATTGGCGCGCACCGCTTCGCTGTGGCTCGTATGTGCGGCGGACTTATGCATGAATTTGCTGGCCCAGCTTTTCTTGCCTTGCTCTTCGTTGGCTTCTGCCTGCGCATCCGCGTCTTCGGCGGCGTGGTGGGCGGCGTGTGCTGCATCATGCAGAATGGAATGATGTGCCGCGTGCGCCACGCTCGCCCCTTGTGCACCTTGTGCAGCAAGCAGCCCCTGATCGGCGGATGGGCTGGTAGCAGGAACATCCACAGGCACATCCGTGCCGAGTTGTAGATGTTGAACGGCAGGCATCGCAGCATGTGCGGCAACGGCTGTGGTGGCCGCGGCACCGGCAAAGCCAATCGCTTTGGTGGTCGCAGCGGCGCCTTCCCATGTTTTGCCAGCGAGGCCGACGCCTTGAAGGGCCATGCTGCCTAATTCACCCAAAAATCCACCAACGTAATCGACACCATAAAGTAATGAATCGCCAAGCCAGGTTGCCGCTTCGCCGATGCCGACTGCAATGCTGCTTGCCGCGGGGCTCGCGCTGATTGCGCCGGTGATGCTGCTGCCAATGGCGGTAAATGCTGGTAATGCGACCACGGCCACAAGCGCCACCGCGCCCACAATCGCAGCACCTTTAACCACACCGCCCCAATTGACGACGCGCTTGGTGGGCAGCGGTTCGCCTGAGAGGTTGGCATTGGCCTGTGTTAGTTCTTGTTCCATTAAGGGCCTGAACGTGGAATGACTCATCTTAAGTCATAGCATGTTCACCCGTTAAGGAGTGTGACAGTTGCGTGAAGTTTTGGCCTGAATTTTCGCGCTAGGCGTCGAATTCTTGGTCGCCGTAGGCCATCTGGTCGAGGCGATGCACGCGGGTATAGACATCCCGCGAGCGTTCGGAGAGATGCCGCAGGTAATAGGGCATATTCGCCAGAATCTCGGTATTATCCTCCAAGCACACCTCCGCCCCATCAAGGCGGTACGAATCCGAGGCTTTTTCTTCCTCGATGCG
>CAZOFC010000086.1:0-6078 GCA_964578965.1 uncultured Azospirillum sp. | reverse complement strand
ACGGCACGCCGCACCATCAACCACGCCATCACGCTGGTCAAGCGCATGGTAACGCGGGTCATTTCCTGCGAGTAACTCATGCGTAAGTTGGGTTCGTCGCTTGCCTGATCCTCGCTACCACGCGATTGGAAATAATGGTGGGCATCGAACAAAAGCCCCAAGGTTTCATTGAACACGCCGGGCAAAAAGAGTAGTTGTGGCTCAGGTGTCGGGTGTCGAGCGACGGTATGCATGCGAGGCCTCTAGCTTGGGGTGATGGCTAGTTAGCCTAGCTCTACAGCCAATTATGGCGAAAACTGGTAAAGAATACGTTAATAAAAATGAGGAAGTCCCTTGCATTTTAGCAAATTTGGCCTGCAAAAATGGGTGAATGACAGGGCAGATGGGGTGGGCTTATTTTAATTAACTTAATGTTCATTCAAAAATAATTATCAGCTTGAAAACTATTGTAAATTCAGAGTGGATTTTGGCCAACGCAGGCAGTGGAAAAACTACCTGTTTAACGCAGCGTGTGGTGCGCCTTTTGCTGCTTGGCGTGAAGGCAGAAAGCATTGTCTGCATCACCTATACCAAGGCAGCCGCAAGCGAAATGCGCGAACGAATATTGCTGCGCCTGCGCCAATTATTCCTCGCCAATGAATCAGAATGCATCGCGCAGCTTGAGAAATTGAAGTTAAGCGCACCCACCCCTGAGATGCTCGCGCGGGCAAAAGCGTTGTTCCCGGCGCTGCTGGATAGCCCGCAAGGCGGTGTTCAGATCACCACGATTCACGGGTTTTGCCAGAATATCCTGCGTCGTTTCCCGGTCGAGGCGGGGATTGTGCCGCATTTCACGGTGCTGGAAGAGGCGATGGCGGACAGCTTGTTACGCGAGGCCAGCATGGCCTTGCTCAACAAGGCGGATGATGACCCGTGGCTGCGCGATGCGTTGATGCTACTGGGTGCGCGTGGGGGTGAATCACGTTTCAATAGTTTTACCGCCGATATTTTGAAGAAGCGCACGCTGTGGCAGCGCATTTGGCATGGCCAAGCGCCCAGCTCGTTGCGTGAGCACATCTGGGCGTTGCACGGCTTAAGCGCGGATGTGGATGAAGCCTCCCTCAATCAACGCTTGGTCGCGATGCTGGATGCAAGCGATGAGGCAATCGTGCGTGCGCATTTGCCTGAAATGCTTGCTGATAAACGGGTCGGGCTCCGTGGCATCGGTGAGGGGCTGGCCAAATGGCTGGCGCTAGAAGAAGCGCAGCGCGCTGACTCGGCGGATGATTTAATCGACGTGTTTTTGACAAAAGAAGATCGCACGATTCGAAAATCGCTGGTGGATAAAAAACGCCACCCCAATGGCTCCCCACTCGCGCGGGTGATGAATGAGTGGGCCGCGCGCGCACTAGAGCTTTACACCGAGCGCGCAGCACTCGCCTGTGCCGAGGAAACATTTGCAGTTGCCATGCTCGCACGCACGCTGGATCAGGAATATCGCGAGGCGAAAGCACGTGTGCACGCACTTGATTACGATGATTTGATCGACGCAACGCTCACCCTGATGAAATCACCAGACATGATGGGCTGGGTGATGCGAAAACTCGATCATCGCATCGAGCATTTGTTGATTGATGAAGCGCAGGATAACAGCCTCAAGCAGTGGGAGCTGGCTTATCTGCTGGTCGATGAATTGATTGCAAGCAAGAACGCGCCGCGCGCAGGCGGGCTGCCAGCAAGCTTGCTAGTGGTGGGGGATGAAAAACAATCCATCTACAGCTTTCAAGGGGCAGCGCCTGAAGCGTTCGCCGAGTATCAGCGCCAGTTTGAAGAGCGGCTCGCCCACAGCGATGCCCCCTTGGTGAACGATACACTCGAGAATTCTTATCGCTCGACGGCATCGGTGTTAAAATTGGTGGATGCAGTGTGCGCGCTGCCTGCCATCACCCGCGCTATTAGCAGCGATGGCGTGCTGGCACAGCATAAATTGATACGCGATAAAGCCCATGATTGCGGCAAAGTTCTGCTCTATCCACTCCTCACAGCCGAAGAAAAAACCACCCTGCCGCCGCTTGAGATTCCAAAAACCTATGCGGTGGTGAGCACCTTGAACCAGCGACTGGCGGATAAAATTGCGCACACCATCGAGGGTTGGCTGAAACAGCAACGCCCGCTCATCAGTGAGCAGCGCGCACTGCATGCGGGTGACATTCTTATTCTGGTGCGTAAGCGCACAGGAATTGTGCCGCAGATTATTCTGGCGCTTGAGCGCCGCGGCGTTGCGGTGGCGGGGATTGACCGCTTGAAATTATCGCGCCATTTGGCGGTGCGTGACCTGCTGGCGCTGATGCAATGGTGCCTGAACGAGAGTGATGACCTGGCACTGGCGCAGGTGTTGCGCTCGCCGTTAATTGGCATGTCGGATGCGCAGTTGTGCGCGATTGCGCACCCGCGCGAAGGCACGCTGTGGCAGGCGATGGAGGATGACTGGCTGACTGATGTGCGCGCGAAACGCACGCTATCGCCGTATGATTTTCTGACCGAAGTGTTGGAGGTGAGCAATAAGCGCCAGCAGTTTGTGGCGCGGTTTGGCGAGGAAGTGCATGAAGTGCTCGATGAGTTGAAAGCACAAGCGGCAATGATGCCCAGTGGCATGCCGCAAACACTCGCCTACTTTCATGATTGGCTGAGCAACAGTGTGCGCGAAATCAAGCGTGAAAGCGCCCATGGTGGCGGCGATGCAGTGCGGGTGATGACGGTGCATGGCGCGAAAGGACTTGAAGCGCCTATTGTCATTCTTGCGGATACGACCGATGTGCCAACCACGAGCCGCGAGATGGTGTTTCCCATTACGTCACAGGCGAAGCAGCAGCTAGCGGCGCTCAGCATCTCCTCCATCAGCAAGCATGCACCGCAACTAACCGCGGCGAAAGAGGCAAAAAAACAGACAATCATTGCTGAGTATCAGCGCCTGCTTTATGTCGCCATCACCCGCGCGCGGGATGAGCTGCATATCTTCGGTGCCACCAGCAAAAAGACGGATGTCGATGACGCCAGTTGGTATCACACCCTGCGCGAGGCGATGCGCGCCTGTGCGGCTGGCATGGATGACCATGGCGTGATGACGTTGCGTGACCCAATTGCCCAAGAAGAAATGACATTTCCTGCCACCATCCCAGCGCCACTTGCTGGCGCCCCAGCATGGGTGACAACGCCGGCTGCGCGTGACGTTGAAACTGCGCAAAATGTGACTGACGACAGCCACCCATCGCTTGCCGTTTCGGGGTATGGCATTGAGGCGGCGAATGATGCCACCGAGCGCGGGGTGCGCATTCATCGCCTGTTCGAGCTTTTTCAAGGCTACCACACGGCCGAAGACCTAGCGGCGATGGTGGCCTATCTTTGCCCTGATTGGGATGGGGAAGCTTGCGCGAACCTGATTGCCAGCATGCTGAAATTGCGCGAGGCAGAGCCATGGCTGTGGCAGCATCCGCGCCGGGTGGAGGTGAACATTACCGGGCAGGTGGAGCAGGCGGGTGTGCCTCAAGCCGTGAGTCGGCAGATTGACCTGCTCATCGAAACGCCGGATGAAATCCTGATTCTGGATTATAAAACCAGCCCGCGCGTGCCAGCCGAGGTGATGGCAATTCCTGAACCATATGTGGCACAACTGCGCAGCTACCGCGCGTTGGTGGCGCCACTTTATCCAGCATTACCGATACGTTGCGGGATTATCTGGACAGCGCAACCACGCATCATGTGGCTGCCAGAGGCGGTACTAATGGGCGAGTTATCTGTCTAATTTGTCATGTGTGCACAACCCCTTGCAGCTTGACGCACCGTTAGGCCAAGCCTATTTATAGAGGTATGTAACACTACTAGGGCGAGGACTTATGGCCACCAAACATATTAACGATAACGATTTTGAAAAAGACGTACTGGGCAGCAGCCAACCCATTCTGGTTGATTTCTGGGCGGAATGGTGCGGCCCATGCAAGCAGCTTGGCCCAATTCTTGATGAAGTGGCCAACGACATGGTGGGCAAAGTCACCATCGCTAAGGTGAATATCGATGAGAACCCAGAGTCGCCCCAGAAATACGGCGTGCGCGGTATCCCGACCATGATTCTGTTCAAGGACGGCAAGGCCATCGCAACCAAAGTGGGCTCGCTGCCAAAAAGCCAGCTGGTGGAATGGCTGAACAGCCACGTGGCATAACACGCGCGTGATTGCGTGCGTCTAATGTGCTAATTCGGCAAAACTGCTTTCACTCAACCGATTGCTTCGCTAGGCTTGCTGTGACATGCACGCGCTACAATCCATCCTAGAATCTTTGCATCAGGAATTTGCTCTCACCGCCGTGATGGCGGCGGAGCTCGAGTGTTACGTGATGCTTGCCGATGAAAGCGCGGCGAGCATGGATGCGTTCTGGGTGCCGGTTGAGGCGGCATTTCGTGCAGAAAGCTTGCCCATACTGCGCATCGAAAAGGAGCGTGGGCTTCACCAATATGAGGTGATTACGCAGGTGACGACGCCTGCACGCTTGGTGGAAACACTACACGCGATTCGCCGCATTATGATGCAGCAAGCAGCGCAGATGGATATTTCACTGCGGTTTGATGCCAAGCCATTCGCTAACCAGCCCTCAAGCGGTTTGCACATCCACACGCATTTGGCCGATTGTGCTGGGGTGAATGTGTTCCATAAGACGGAAGAATGGACGAGTGATTACCTGCGCCACAGCCTTGGTGGGTTGCTTGAAAAATTACCAGCACAGATGCCCATATTTTTTCCAAACGCTGAGGATTTAGCGCGGCTTGATGATACGGATCATGTGCCAAAAATTTTCGGTTGGGGGGTGAATAACCGCTATTGTGCGCTGCGCATCCCGATGGATCCGGACCCCTATAACAAGCGCATTGAGCACCGTGTGCCATGTGCAAATGCGAATCCCGAAGCGGTGATTGAGAGTATCCTTGCTGGCATGTTGCATGGCCTGCGCGAGCGCATTGAGCCGCCCGAGCAGGAGCATGGCAAGACAAGTGCGCGAGGGTTCAAAGAGGCGCTAGCGCTTGCAGCCATCCGCGAGTGAGCGCACATATGCGCTGAAGCTCTTCACATCGGCACCCGTGCTTTCGATATGGTTCACAAGGGCGGAGCCGACGACCACCCCATCGGCCAGCGGTGCCATGGCCGCCACATCCGCAGGGGTTTTAATGCCAAACCCAACACATACAGGCAGGTTAGTAGCGCCACGAATATGGGTAATTTTTGCGGCCACATCACCTGCCATGGCGCTGCCCGCCCCCGTGATGCCGGTGATGGACACATAATAGAGATAGCCATTCGCATGCTGCGTGAGTAGCGGCAGGCGGCCAGGCACAGAAGTGGGCGCAATCAGACGCACCAGGGCGATACCATGCTGGGTGAGGGCGGGTTCAAGCTCGGCGGCTTCTTCCGGCGGCAGATCGACGATGATGATGCCATCCACCCCTGCGGCGGCAGCATCAGCGGCGAATTTCGCGTAGCCATACATATAAATCGGGTTGAGATAGCCCATGAGCACCAGCGGCGTGGCGTGCTTTGCGCGAAACTGACGCGCGAGGGTGAGGATGCCGGTTAGGCTTGCACCCGCTTCAAGCGCGCGCTTGCCAGCGGCGGCAATGGTTGGCCCATCGGCCATCGGGTCGCTGAAGGGGATGCCAAGCTCGATGATATCGGCACCGGCGGCGGGCAGGACATCAAGCAGTTGGGCGGTTGCGGCAAGGCTTGGGTCACCGCCCATGATGAAGGGAATGAACGCCGCGCGGTTGGCCGCTTTGCAGGCCGCAAAGGTCTCACTGATACGCGTCATAGTTTCACCCCAAGCGCTTCGGCCACGGTGAAAATGTCCTTATCGCCACGGCCGCAGAGGTTCATCACCAAGGTGCTATCCTTTGGCATGGTGGGGGCGCGGGTAATGACGTGCGCAAGGGCGTGCGCAGGCTCAAGTGCGGGCAGAATACCTTCGCTTGCAGCTAAGGTTTTGAATGCTTCGAGGGCCTCCTCATCCGTCGCGCTCACATATTCCACGCGGCCAGTATCCTTCAGCCATGCATGC
>CAZOFC010000085.1:0-8960 GCA_964578965.1 uncultured Azospirillum sp. | reverse complement strand
GTGCCAGCTGCGCCAAACAGGGCAATGAAGCTGCCCATACGCGGGCCTTGTTGGCTGCCAAGCAGTAGCTCGTAATTCGCCTTGAACCACTCACGCAACGTCTCTTTGCTGTAATACTTCATCCCGATTTCATAAATGCGCGTTTGGATTTCTTCCGATGGGATTCCCTCGGGCAAAGTGGTGAGGTATTCACGCAGTTCACCCATCGCCAAACGCTCGGTGTCGCTTGGTGCGCGGAATTTTTTGTTGGGCTTCACGAAGTCATGGAAGTAGCGTACCGCGTAGCCGCAGAGCTTATCAAGCATCGGGGAGTTTTCAGGCGTGGCGTTGGGGAGTTCACGACGCAGGAAGCTCCACAGCACGGATTTATCTTCGGCATTACAGGCCGAAACAAGGTTCAGCAGCAAGCTGAACTTCACGTTGCTCTCAGGCGCAGGTGGGCGGCCACCATGGATATGCCAGACCGGGTTATCAAGCGGTGAGTTTGCCTGCTTGCCCTCGGGCACGGGTTGGCCAACGGCGGCAGTCTCGGTCACAAATTTCTCGAGGTAGCTCAAATAATCATCCACCTGCTGGGGGATCACATCGAAATAGAGCTTCTTCGCGCGGCGGGGGTTGATGAACATATACAGCGCCAGCGATTCTTCGGGCGCATAGGTCAACCACTCATCGATCGTGATGCCGTTGCCTTTGGATTTTGAAATCTTCTGGCCGTTCTCATCGAGGAACAGCTCGAACATCATTTGCTGCGGGGGTGTGCCACCTGCGATTTTGCAAATCGCATCATAGAGTGGTGCGCTGGCCAAATGGTCCTTACCGTACATTTCATAATCGACGCCGAGAGCGGCCCAGCGCATGCCCATATCCGGCTTCCATTGCAGCTTGCAGTGGCCGCCGGTGACTGGCACTTCCATTTCACTGCCGTCTTCCTCAAGGTAAGTGATGGTGCCTTTAGCCACATCCGTTTTCACCACTTTGGCGAGTAGCACCTTGCCACTGATGGGCGAGATGGGCAGGAACGGTGAATAGGTCTCGGCGCGCTCTTCGCCCAAGGTTGGCAGCATCACCTTCATCACCGCGTCGTAGTTTTTGAGGATGTTCAGCAAAGCGCCATCGAATTCGCCGCTTTTATACGTCTCGGTCGAGGATTTGAATTCGTAATCAAAGCCAAAATTATCCAAAAACGCGCGAAGCCGCGCATTCATGTGGTGGCCAAAGCTCTCATGCGTACCAAACGGGTCGGGAATGCTGGTCAGGGGCTTACCGATATTGGCGGCGATCATCTCGGGGTTGGGCAGGCCATCGGGCACTTTGCGCAGGCCATCGCGGTCATCACTGAAGCAGATCAGACGGGTTTTATATTTGCCTTCGGTCAGGGTTTCAAAGGCATGGCGCACCATCGCGGTGCGGGCCACCTCGCCAAACGTGCCGATATGCGGCAGGCCCGAGGGGCCATAGCCGGTTTCAAACACCACCGTGCCGTTGTGGTGTGGCATGGCCGCAATTCGGGCGAGCAGGGCGCGGGCCTCTTCAAAAGGCCAGGCTTTGGCGGTGAGTGCGGGGTTCATAGGTACCTTTAGGGCAAAGAGTGAATGGTGCAGCGAGCTTTAGCGAAGCTTTGCGCCATTGAAAAGCAAATTGCGCGTGAAAAGCGAGTGCGTGGGCGGCAAAAACCACTTGCACCACTGGTGTGATTACCCTACACACGCTGTTGTAAAAGAACAACATGTCATGTGACGACTGAGGATTTTGTGAAGCTTATTCCTACCGCGTTTGCTGTTGCCTGTGCCGTATTTATTAGCCAATCAGCATGTGCGGCATCGCTGACGATGCTTCAGTTTGGCTCGTTCGAAACGCGCGCAGAAGCCCAGAAACGCCTGACAGAAGTGACGGCCAAACACGCCACGCAGCTATCAAAGCTCGCCTCCAACATCCGTGAAGTGAAATTACCGCCGGATAATCTTACCGTCTATCGTACGCAGGCTGGGCCCGTAGAAAGTCGCGCCGCGGCCCAGGCAATCTGCTCGCAACTCGCTAGCGCCGGGGACGAATGTTATATTGTACAGACCGCGATGGTGAGTGCGCCTGAAAAAGCACCTACGCTCGCACAAGCGGCAGCGACTGCCGCTGCCCCAGTAACTTCAGCCGTGGCGGATGCAGCGGATTCAACCGCCAAAGCGGTTGCTGAGGCAACGCCCGAACTGCCCACCACCAGTGATTCAAAACCCACGGCGCGTGACCCACTGAATCGTGCAGCGCTTGAAACAGTGAGCGCTGACCGCGCCCAGGAGGCGCTCGCGACCGCTGCTGACACGCGCACCGAATTTGCGCAGGATGATGCCGCCGCAGCGCAAGTGAACAAGGCGCTGGATGCTGCGTTGACCGAGAAAAAGGCCGAGGCAGAAGCCCTGAACACTGCGAAAAACGCGCCGGCGCCAAGCCGCAGTTTTTGGTCGCGCCTCAATCCCTTCAGTGCAGATGAGCCAGCCAAAGCGCCATCGCCACGCGCGCCAGAACCCGTCGCGGCCCCGGTGGAAGCGGTGGCTGCGACGGCACTTACCGCAACGGCTGCGGATGCTGCCGAGCCTGAAGTGACGAAAGCCCCCGCTGCTGCTGAAACAGAGGCAGTTGCGATGCCCGTGCCGGTGACGAATGCGCCAAAACTCGAAACATCTGCGTTGCCGCCTGCGGCCGAAACCCGTGACGCGCCCATCGCAGTGGCGCCAGCAGCGGCGACACCTAGCCCAACCCCTGCGGTGGTCAGCCTGTCGCGCACGCCGATCACGCTGGATACAACGCCCGTGATTTTGCATGCTGACCCACTGCCATTGCCGCCACCGCCTGCGCCGCTGCGCGAGCAGGACCGCCGTGAACTGGCGGCTGGCATTAAACCAAAACTGCCTGCCCCTGAAGTCATCGCGGCCAGCCCAATCACAGCGGCACCGGCACCGGCCACCGCAGCGGTACAGGATGGGTCGGTTGAGGTGGAAGAGGCCAAGCGAGTGCCGGTGACACAAGCGATCGCTGTCCCTCAGACGGCAGCCCCGATCGCCGCTGCGGCGCCGCGCGTTGCACCTGCGGCAAGCCTAAGTCCAACTGCGACCGATGGCCAAAAGACCATCTGGGCGCAGGTGGGACCGTTCGCATCGGAACGGGCAGCCATTGATTACTGGAGTGCTTACCGCAAAAGCCATCCCGATTTCCCGGTCGTGCGCGTGCGGGCCACCACACCACTGCAGACCACAGCAGGCAGCAAAGCACAATCCTGGTTGCGGGTAGGGCCCGTGGCCAATTCGGCATTCGTGACCAGCCTGTGCGGCAGCCTGGGTGCGCAGCCCGGCCTGCGCTGTGGTGTCGTGCGTGATTCGGGCGTCGCGGGTGATGTAAAATCCAGTAAGCAAACACCTGCTTCTTCGCGCTACAAACACTAATCCACTATGCCTCAGTTTAGCGCGTGCAGCCGTGTGCGTGCGCCATGTCTTTGTGTAAAACCGTTGGTTTTTCTGGGGCTTTATAAAAATCTGTGAATAACCAAAGTTTTTTTTGATTCTTCAGTTTCGCGTCACCTTGAATCCCTATATATCAGGGCGCCAACTAACTTAACCTCAAAAGGAGAATCTACCATGGCACTTACCAAACTCGCAATCGCTGCTGTAGCTACCACCCTCGTTGCTTCGGCTGCATTCGCTTCGGAACATGCTGCTGCTCCAGCTGCTGCTAAAGAAGCTGCTAAAGAAGCTGCTGCTCCAGCGAAAGAAGCTGCTAAAGAAGCTGCTGCTCCAGCGAAAGAAGCTGCTAAAGATGCAGTTGCTGCAAAAGATGCTGCTAAAGAAGCTGCGAAAGCCGCTCCTGCTGCTGCTCCAGCAAAAGCTGCTCACTAATTAGTAGTGAATCAATACGTCAGAAGTGATTGCTTCTGAAACGATTTGGAAAAAGCCCACTCCCAAAGAGTGGGCTTTTTTTATCCTGTGTCTTCAGCTAGGAATGAATCATGCGAATCTTATTGGTGGAAGACGATGACATGTTGGGCGAGTCGCTGAAGAAAGCGCTCGAGCGCCATGCCTATGGTGTTGATTGGGTACAAGATGGCCAGGCTGCCAGTGATGCCTTGAAGGACCTGCCATTCGCTGCGGTGGTGCTTGATGTGAATCTGCCCAAACGCTCGGGGCTTGAGGTGTTGGCCGAGCTGCGCCGCAATAAGAATATGATTCCCGTGCTGATGCTCACGGCGCGCGATTTGCCACAACAAAAAGTCGATGGGCTCGATGCCGGGGCCGATGATTACCTTATCAAGCCATTCGATCTAGAGGAACTACTCGCGCGCCTGCGTGCGCTGATTCGCCGGAGTGCTGGCCGTGCCGAAACCACCCTGCGCTGCGGCGTGGTCACGCTTGAGCCAGCATCCTCCCTCGTGCACAAAGATGGTAAGGCGGTGCTCACCACGGCCAAGGAGTTCCGCACCTTGAAGCTGCTCATGGAACGTGCGGGCAAGTTTGTTACGAAGTCGGATATCGAATATGTGCTCTACAGCGCCGAGGATGCAGCGGAAAGCAATACGGTTGAGGTGACGATTTATAACCTGCGTAAAAAACTTGGGTCCGAGTTCATTCAAACCGTGCGCGGCGTCGGCTACCGCGTCAACCCGGTCTAGCCCGTGCGCAGCAGCACCCTCACACGCTCGCTGTTCCTGCGCATCGCGCCCGTGATTCTCATTACGATTTGTGTCATCGGCGTGCTCGCCTTCAAAGGTGCGACGCGGCAGATCCACCATGTTTATGATGCGCAGCTCATCAGCAGTGCGAACCTGATCTGGCTCGTGGTCGAGGACGAAATGAGCCAGCAGACCGGGCCGTTTCGGCGCATCCGTAAAATTGACCTCGCCGAAAGCGACCAGACCTCGCTCAATGCATTCGCCAATGCCTACGCGAATAGCCGCATGTTCCGCGTCTGGCGCGGCAATCGCCTCGCGATGATTTCGGATAAAGCACCGATTGTCGGTATCCCGCAGCAATCAAGCGGGCTATCGTATGTGGCGGATGATAATGGCGAGCGCTGGCGCGTCTATAGTTTTGAGATTGCAGGTACCGATATTACCGTCGAGGCGGGTGAAAAAATCAGCCTGCGTGCAACCTTGGTGAAGAATATTCTGCTGACACTTGCAGGCCCACTCACGCTGCTGGTGCCCATTGTCGGCCTGCTCATCTGGGTGGGGATTGGCTCGGGCCTTGGCACCTTGCGCGCGTTGATTGCGCAAATTCAACGCCGCACGCCCGATGATTTATCGACCCTCAACCTTGACAAGGTGCCGCGTGACTTGGCACCGCTCGGGCATGCGATCAACCAACTGCTTGAGAAACTTGAGCACTCCTTCAATGCCGAGAAGCGCTTTGCCGAGCATGCGGCCCATCATTTGCGCACGCCGCTCGCTACCATCAAACTGCAGATGCAGATGATGCAGCAGGCCCGCAACGCCACCGAGCGGGCCGCCTTGCTGGCGGATCTAGCCGCCTCGATTGAGCGGGCCTCGCGGTTGGTGAGCCAGCTGCTGACCTCTACCCGCATCAGCCACCAGCCGCTCTCGCGCCAAGCGCTCGACATGAAGCAGGCCATCATTGCCATGATGGCGGATTTGGCGCCCATTGCGGCGCAAAAACAAATTACGCTGTCGTTCGATGGGGCGGATGGGCTGCGCGTGCTTGCCGATGAAACCTTGCTGCGTTTGCTGATTGGCAACGTCATCGAGAATGCGGTGAAATATACCCCCGAGAGCGGCGAGGTGCGTGTAGAACTGACCGCCGATGAGGTGCAGATACGCTGTGCGGTGACCGATTCAGGCCCGGGGATTCCTGAAAGCGAGCGGGCGCATGTGTTCCAGCGGTTCTACCGTGTGGGCACACCTAAGGCGCAAGGCACGGGCTTGGGCCTTGCCATTGTGGCCGAAGTGGCAGCACGGCTATCCGGTGGTATTGCACTTAAAACCCCAGCAAATGGCGTGGGCTTGTTGGTCGAGATTACCCTCCCACGCGTACACGCGGCGCAGGATTGACCCGCTGCGTTCAATTGCCTAAGCTGACGCTGAAATGGAGTGAACCATGAAAGCCATTATTCTTGCCGGCGGTGCGGGCTCGCGCCTTTACCCCCTCACGCTGGTGGCCAGCAAGCAGCTGCAAGCCGTCTATGACAAGCCGATGATCTACTACCCGCTGACGGTGCTGATTGCCTCGGGCATCCGCGAGTTCTGCCTGATCTCCACCCCCGAGGATCTGCCGCGCTATGAGCACCTGCTTAAGGATGGTAGCCAGTGGGGAATCACGATTGAATACCGCGCGCAGGCTAAGCCTGAGGGCATTGCGCAGGCTTTCCTGATTGCCGAGAGTTTCATCGGCACGGATAACGTGACGTTGATGCTCGGCGATAACATCTTCTTTGGTGGCGATGCCTTCCCGCGCGCGATGCAGGAATTCACCTCAGGTGCGACCATTTTCGCCTACCATGTGCGCGACCCCGAACGCTACGGCGTGGTGGAATTCGATGCGAGCGGGCAGGCCCTCTCGATTGAAGAAAAGCCGAAGAATCCTCGCAGTAATTACGCGGTGCCGGGCATCTACATCTACGATAACCGCGTCGTCGAAATGGCGAAGAACCTTAAACCCTCCGCACGTGGAGAGCTTGAGATTACCGACATTAATCGCCTCTACCTTGCGCAAGGGGATTTGAAAGTGGCGCGCCTCACGCGCGGCTTTGCCTGGCTCGATGCGGGGACTTCCACCGCGTTGCAGGAAGCATCGGCGTATATTGCGACCGTCGAGCATCGCCAAGGGCTTAAGATTGGCTGCCCGGAAGAAGCGGCGCTGACGCGAGGATTCCTCTCGCTTGAGGCGTTTGAGGCGCTGGTCAGCCGATTGCCCAATTGCGAATACCGCGCCTATCTCGAAAGTGTCGCGGCGGAAGCGAAGCGCTGACTAGTTAGCGAATATTCGCGCGATGCTAGCCGCATCCAGCACACGATAATCACCCGCGGCCAAATCATCGGGCAGCACCAAGCCGCCGATGGACTCGCGATGCAGCGCTGCCACATGGTTGCCTGCGGCGGCAAACATGCGCCGCACTTGGTGGTAGCGCCCCTCATGCAACGTCAGGCGCGCGGTGGTGTGCGATAGCACCTCAAGTTCAGCGGGCTGAAGCGGGGTGCTTTCTCCCTCAAGCATTAACGTGCCACTGGCGAATAGTGCGGCCTCCGTGCCATTCAGCGGCCGTGCAAGCGTGGCGAGGTAGCGCTTTGCTACATGCTGCTTGGGGGAAATGACCTTGTGCAACAGCGCGCCATCATCCGTGAGCAACAACAGGCCTGAGGTTTCTTTATCCAGCCGCCCGATGCTGGAAAGTTGCGGGGTGCGGCGCTTCCAACGGCTGGGCAGCAAATCATAAATCAGCTTACCCGATTCCTTGTGCGAGCAGGTAACGTTCAGCGGCTTATGCAGCATGACGACCATGCCCGGCAGGGGGTCGATGATTTCGCCATCGATGGTGAGGCGCGTGCGGGTGGCATCCTCAAGCGGTAGCTTCACGCTGCAATCGAGCACTGGTGCGCCATCGAGCAGTAAGCGGTCGGTATCGGCGAGTGACTCGATCTCGCGCCGCGAGCCATAGCCAAGGCCGACCAGTAATTTATCAATGCGGATGGATTTGGTGCTCATGCGAATAATGTAGCAGTAGGAGAACAGCTCCCCCCTTGAGGGGGAGCGGGATTCGCGCTTTGCGAATCCGTGGGGGGTGCGTTGCGTGGGGATACCCCCCACCAAATCCGAAGGCGGATTTGGCTCCCCCTCAAGGGGGGAGCTGGAGTGTGGCGACATTGATGAATCACTGGATAGGCGATCATTTATTTCACACTTTCAAAAATCTTGAATCCTGCCGTATCGATCACAACGCGATGGCTGTTGAAACATTCGGAAAGCAACGCTTCATACGGCAAGTGGCGATTGGCGACGAGCCAACATTGCCCGCCGGTTTTAAGCATACCCGACGCTGCTTTTAGGAAGGTCTGGCCAAGGGTTTTATCCTCGACCCCAGTGTCGTGGAAGGGCGGGTTCATCACCACAAAATCAAGGCCAGTGGGTAACTGCGCATCGCGCACATCCGCCCATAGAAACATGGCGCGTGGGTCAGCGATATTGCGCTTGGCTGCCTCCAACGCGCGGCGGTCGCGTTCAATCAGGGTGAGGGCGGTGACGGTGGGCGAGTGAAGTACTGCGCGGGCAAGCACGCCAATGCCCGCACCCAGATCCGCGCCACGCCCGGAGAATGTTGGCAGGTGATTGACTAGCAGCGCACTGCCTTCATCGATACGATCCCAGCTGAACACGCCAGCATGCGTCCACAACCCATGGGCGGGGTGCTGTTGATAGGCGCCTGCGGTAATTGCGGCATCAATGCCCATCAGTTCCTGCGGGCGTGTGGTGGTGACAATGCGGTGATGCTGGCGCGGAATATCCGTCACCGTGCAGCCAAAGGCGGTGAGTTCGCTGGCCAAGCGGCTGCCGCCTTTATCCTTGCGCGCAAGTGCAGTGAGCTGCCCCCCAACCGAAAGGGCAGCAAGCGCGCGGGCAAGCACCATGCGCCGCTCGATGGTGTTCGCAGGGGCATAAAGTATCGCCGTTTCGATGCTTTCGGGCGCAAGGTCCATCAGCCGCATGCTACCGATGATGAGGGGCGAGCATTGCACTGCGCCCGGCGCGATTGGCACAAGGCCAGCGGGTGGTTCACCGTAAAGGATATGGCGCGGAGCAGGGGGCATGGATTGCTTATAGAGTGTGTCGATTGGTATTTCTATCGTCATTGCGAGGAGGCCATCAGGCCGACGCGGCAATCCAGATGCATAGCGAATTATTTGCGCCAAAGACTTGGCGCGGCTGGATTGCTTCGGCTAAAGCCTCGCAATGACGGCACATGCTTGCGCC
>CAZOFC010000084.1:0-9043 GCA_964578965.1 uncultured Azospirillum sp. | reverse complement strand
GGTTGGGGGATAGAAAAATGGCGGAAATGCTGAAGTTTCCTTTCTTAACTCCCTCCTTGCGGGGGAGTCTAAACGCTCCTTGAAGCGTTTTGGCGGGGGGTATTCAGTTGAGAAATCCCCCCACGGATGCGCAAGAAAGAAAGGCGCACATCCCGCTCCCCCGCAAGGGGGGGGGGAGCTAAGAAAAAACCCTATCTTCTATCCCCTAGCCCCTAAACCCCAAAATCTACACCCGCTCCACATTCTGCACCACGCCCTTGGAGCGTAAGGAAGCCATGATGCTATTGAGGTGGCGGGCGTTTTTCACCTCCACATCAATCAATAAATCAAAGAAATCCGTGCTGCGGTTGGTGATCTTGAGGTTACTGATATTACCCTCATCCTTCGCGATCACGTTCGCTACACTTGCCAGTGCCGCCGTTTCGTGGCTAAGGCTCACCTTCAAACGCCCAATGAACAACTCATCCTGCCCGCTCGCATCCCACGCCACGTCGATCCATTTTTCGGGTGAATCGGCAAAGTTTTCAAGCGTATCGCAATCCATGGTGTGAATGGTAATGCCCTTGCCGGTGGCTACAATGCCCACGATTTTATCACCCGGGATGGGGTGGCAGCAGCCCGCGTAATGGATGGCCATGCCGGGAACCAAGCCCTTGATGGGCATGGGCACCGATTTTTTGGATTTTTTCTTCAGGTTCGCCACATCGAACGGGTTCTTGACCCCCGCCGATTCAGATTTGCGGGTGTGGAACACCGCATCATAGACCTGATTGCGGTTGATGATGCCTTCGCCCACCTCGGCGTATAAATCCTCGACCTCTTTCTTTTTAAACACCGCAAGCGCCGGCTCGAGCATTTTTTCGCTTAAATCATGGCCTTCTTGCTTGAAGGTTTTGGTGAGAATGGCCTTGCCGAGGGTGACATATTCCTCGCGCTGCTGATCGCGGATATAACGACGAATCTCGGATTTTGCCTTACCGGTGACCACAAACCGTTCCCAGCTGGGGCTTGGGGTTTGGGTTTTCGCGGTAATAATATCGACCTGATCGCCATTTTTAAGGGTGTGTTTGAGCGGCACAATGCGGCCATTGATTTTGGCGCCCACACAGGTGAAGCCCACACCGGAATGTACCGCAAAGGCAAAATCGACCGGCGTGCTGCCGCGCGGCAGGGCAATGATGTCGCCCTTGGGCGTGAAGCAGAATACCTGATCGTGATACATCTCCAGCTTCGTATGCTCAAAGAATTCCTCGGCCCCTTCGGATTGCTCCATGATCTCAAGCAACTCGCGCACCCAGCGATATTGCTTGCCCTCGGTGCTCACCTGCCCTTTATCGCTGCCCTGCTTATAGCCCCAATGTGCTGCCACCCCGTATTCCGCGACATCATGCATGTCGAAGGTGCGGATCTGCACCTCAATACGCTGCTGCTGCGGGCCGATGACGGCGGTGTGGATGGATTGATATCCGTTGGCCTTGGGGGTGGAGATATAATCTTTAAACTGGCCGGGAATGGTATGGTATTTCTCGTGAATCAGGCCCAGCGCGAGGTAACAATCCGTTACCGTTTCGGTGAGGATGCGAAAGCCGACAATATCCGAGAGCTGCTCGAAGGTGACCCCCTTGGATTCCATCTTCTTCCAGATCGAATAGGGCTTTTTCTCGCGGCCATAGATTTTGATGTTGGCAACGCCGCCTTTTTCGGTGAGGTCCCGCAGGATTTCCTCCACCCGCTCGACCTGATTTTTGCCCTGCGTGCGCAGGAAATCAAGGCGCTTTAAAATCGATTCGCGGGCCTCAGGGAAGAGTTCCTTAAATGCCAAATCCTGCAATTCTTCCTTCAAGCGGCGCATCCCGATGCGCTCGGCAAGCGCGGCATAGATTTCCAAGGTTTCGCGAGCGATGCGCTGGCGCTTTTCGGGCTTTGGAATATAATGCAGCGTTTCCATGTTGTGCAGGCGGTCGGCCAGCTTCACCATCAGCACGCGCATGTCCTGCGCCATCGCGAGCACGAGTTTACGGAAATTTTCCGCCTGCTTGCTCGATTCGGATTTGATTTCAAGGCGATTGAGTTTCGTTACGCCATCGACCAACCCGCGGATTTCAAGCCCGAACAGCTCCTCGATTTCATCAAGCGTGGCGTCCGTATCCTCGACGGTATCGTGCAAAAGCGCGGTGATGATGGAGGCCGTATCAAGCCGATACTGGGTGAGTTTATAAGCCACTTCCACCGGGTGCGAAAAATACGGGTCACCGCTCGCGCGTTTTTGGCTGCCGTGTTTTTGCATGGCATAGACATACGCACGGTTCAAGGCGGCTTCATCCGCATCCGGGTCATAGGCGCGGATTTTATCAACAAGTTCAGTCTGACGAATCATGGGAGGCAGTATAACAATCTTGGAGAGCGGTTACTAGTGCGACATCGGCGAAACGGTATTTTCGTCGCGTTTTAGTAATGCACTGCAGTCTTTTGCGCTCATCAGGCGCAATGTCGGCAGACGTCTGGTCGTTTTATTTTGCGCCAATGGCTTTGCACAGCTGATGGCAGGCAGATTCTCGCCGATATGTTCAATCGCAACATTTGCCTGAGGAACAAACCCACCCGCTTCGGGATGCTCAAAATTATCGACATTAGGCTGTAAGAAGGTAAGCGTTTTTCCATCGCGCGTGCGCAAGCTGTAGAGATATCCAAACTGCGGCTGCTGTGCATCATCCGCCGAAAGGGCGTCAGCGACAGCCATCCCGCCTGCCGCAATCGCTGTGACCACAAGCCCTGCGGCACCGCCGCCACCGCCGCCAATAATTCCGCCATTGCCACCCTGTTTGGGGCGATCAACCGCAACCTTATCGATTTTAACGAGGGAAGCCTCAACGATGGGAGAAGGCGCGCATGCAGATAGATGTGCTAAAACAACCAGAGACGCAACGTAGCGACAATAGCGCACACGCATCAAATACTAGTCTTCTACTTCGATATTCTCTTCAACGAAGCTCATGCCTTGGCTTGCTTGCTCAACGAACTGCTCCTGGTGTGCCTGGAAGCTGTCTTCGATCTCGCCACGGTTGTTGATCGTGTAGCTAGCAAGGTTCTCTTCTTCTGGCATATCGCCCGAATCGAAGCCCGATTTCTTCTGGAAGTTCACGACGATTTCTTCCTGCACCAGCTTGGAATCGATGGTTTTATCCGCAATTTCACGAAGCGAAACCACGGAATCCTTATCGTTATCACGGTCGATGGTCAGTGGCATACCCGAGGAAATCTGCTTGGCGCGCGCGGCGGCGGTCACCACCAAATCAAAGCGGTTAGGGATGATGAGGATGCAATCTTCAACGGTAACGCGAGCCATGGAAACTCCAGTATGAGATGGTTTGGAGGTGGGCTTTTACGGGAATCATTCCGCTTTTGCAAGTGCTTTGGCCGAAAAATCGCAAACCAAACCCCAAAACCATGCCAGAACCGCTGGACGCTGAGCACCGATAAGTGCTAGGCAGCGGTTCATTCAACCCCACCCATGTGATTTGCGCCACCATGACACACGAACAAAAGCAGTCGAGCAGCAACCCTGAAGTTTTAAGCGTCACGCATTGGACGGATGGCCTGTTCAGCTTCACCACCACCCGCCCCGACTGGTTTCGCTTCGAGGCCGGGCAGTTCGTGATGATTGGCCTACCCGATGATGCAGGCAAGCCCATCCTGCGCGCCTATTCTGTGGCCTCACCCACCTGGGCGGACCATATCGAATTTCTCTCCATCGCGGTGCCGGATGGCCCCCTCACCTCGCGCCTGAGGCATATTAGAGTGGGTGATGAAATACTGCTTGGCAATAAGCCCACGGGCACCTTGGTGCACAGCGCCCTCACCCCGGGCAAGCGCCTATTCCTGATTGGCACTGGCACGGGCTTGGCACCGTGGATGAGCATCATCCGCGAGCCGGAAACCTACACCCGGTTCGAGCATGTCTATCTCTGCCACGGCGTGCGGCATGTGAATGAGCTGGCCTATCGCGACTATTTATCGGAAGGCATCTTTCACGATGAAATGGTCAATTTCGCCCTCGAAAATGCGGGTATCGGTGACGGCCTCACGCCGCGCCTCACCTATTATGCCACTGTCACCCGTGAGCCTTTCATCCATCAAGGCCGCATCACGGATCAAATCACAAACGGTGCATTATTTGAGGCACTTGGCCTGAAGCAACGTCAATTCAACCCCGAAACCGACCGGGTGATGATTTGCGGTAGCCTGCCCTTCAACACGGATATGGAAGCAATTTGCGAGGCGCATGGCTTAAACGAAGGGGCCACCAACCGGCCCGATAGCTATGTGGTGGAGCGTGCATTCGCCGAGAAAAAAGTGAAGCCAGCAGCCTAAAACTCACGAATTACGGCCTAGATTACGAAAAAATCACCGTAAAACGCTGGTATTTTTGAATTGCGCGAGTATATGAGGCACATGACCAAAGCCAGCACAACCGAACGCCTGCCAAAACCCGATTGGATTCGCGTGAAAGCGCCGCAAAGCCAAGGGTTTCTTGATACCCAAGCACTCATGCGCAAAAACAAGCTCAACACCGTGTGCGAGGAAGCCGCCTGCCCCAACATCGGCGAATGCTGGAGCAAGGGCCACGCCACCGTGATGATTTTGGGCAGTGTCTGCACCCGCGCCTGCGCATTTTGCAACATCGCTACCGGCCAACCCGATAAGCTCGACCCGCATGAGCCGAAAAACTTGGCCGAAGCGGTTGGCAAACTAGGTCTTCGGCATGTCGTCATCACCAGTGTGGATCGTGACGACCTTGAGGACGGGGGCGCTGCCCATTTCGCCGCCTGCATCGAATATATCCGTACCACCTCGCCCGAGACAACGATTGAGATTTTAACGCCGGACTTTTTGCGCAAGGAACACGCAATCCCCGTCGTCGCTGGTGCACGGCCGGATGTGTTCAATCACAATATCGAAACCGTGCCCTCGCTTTACAAATCCATCCGCCCGGGCGCGCGCTATTTCAATTCGCTTCATTTACTTAAAACCGTGAAAGAGCTTCAGCCCAAGGTGTTCACCAAATCGG
Organism: uncultured Azospirillum sp.; assembly: GCA_964578965.1. Classification (GTDB taxonomy): domain Bacteria; phylum Pseudomonadota; class Alphaproteobacteria; order Rickettsiales; family UBA3002; genus QFOX01. The sequence goes on along the minus strand of CAZOFC010000084.1, from coordinate 3,975 downwards.
GCATCATGGTCGGGCTTGGCGAAACCAATGATGAAGTGCTACAAGTGATGGATGATCTTCGCAGTGCGGATGTCGATTTCATGACCATCGGCCAGTATTTGCAGCCAACCCCAAATCACGCGCCCGTGAAGCGCTTTGTGACACCTGAGGAGTTCGACTACTTCCAGCGCGTGGCCTACACCAAGGGTTTTTTGATGGTTTCGGCAAGCCCCCTCACCCGCAGCTCCTATCACGCGGACGAGGATTTCGCCAAAATGCGCGCGGCGCGCAACGCTAAGCAATAATACCACATTTTTGAAAAACCTAGCCATCGCCATCTTGCTGCGTGCGCGTCGGAATTGATTTCAAAACGTGTGCGGCGTTATTCTGGAACACATATATCTCAAGGGGGGCACCATGCGCATCAAACACACTGCTTACTGTCTGGTTTCACTTATCGCACTGAGTGGCTGTAATGGGCAAAGCTTTTCCAAAGATGGCTTAGCAAGTGGCCTGATGGGCATCGCCAATGCCGCGACGCTTTCGAATGAGGAAGTTGCTGCCAAATCGCTCGACACCGCGCAGGCGCTCGACAACGAAGCGCAAATTGCCCCCCCGGGCAGCGCCTATGATGTGCGGCTACAAAACCTTGCCCGCTACATCAATATCCCGGGCTATAATTTCCGCTTCAAGGCCTATATGTCGAACGAGCTGAATGCGTTTGCGCTGCCAAGCGGTGATGTGCGCGTCAATACCGCGCTGATGGACGCAATGAATGACCAGGAATTGCTGTTTGTCATCGGGCACGAGGTGGGCCATGTGGTGCGTCAGCACTCGACCGACCAGTTCAAGCTGGCCTATGCCGCCGCTGGCGTGCGTGATATCGCCGCGGCCAATAACGGCACGGCAGGTGCGTTGGCCTCCAGCCAACTTGGCGATGTGGCAGAAAAATTCCTGAATTCGCAGTTTTCACAATCGCAGGAACAGGATTCGGACGATTATGGCGTCATCCTGCTTAAGGCATATAACATCCCGCCATCGGTTGGTGCTTCGGCATTGCGTAAGCTTGCATCAGGCGGCAATGGCAACGCGTCACTCACCGCCAAGTTATTCTCAAGCCACCCAGACCCTGAATCACGGGCGCGTCGCATTGAAACCAAGGGATAATTTTCCGTACCTGCCAGCACTTCTATTGCGATAAATTTACTACGCAAGCGCGAACATCTCGGCTAGTGAAGCATCATGCATCGTTACAGCGAAACCAAAATTCTGCCTTACAGCCCGGCGCAGTTGTTTGCCATGGTGGTGGATATTGAGAAATATCCGCAGTTTTTGCCATGGTGTCGCGGCGCGCGCATCATCAGCCGTGAAGCAAACGGCACCTTTCTTGGCGAGCTTATCATCAGTTTCAGCCACCTCACCGAGCGCTATACCAGCCGGGTAACACCACTTGCCCCTGCACTCTTGCGTCATTCTCGGGCTTGTCCCGAGAATCCATCTCAAATGGATCCTCGGAATGAATCCGAGGATGACGGTGATATGGCTCAATATAGCGAAGGCCGAATCGATGTGGCACTGGTTACAGGGCCATTTAACCACCTCAATAATCATTGGCGGTTTGTGCCCCATGCCGAGGGCTGCGAGATTCACCTCGATCTGGATTTCGAGTTCAAATCAAAGTTGCTTGATCGCATGATTGGTGGGCTATTCAGCCGCGCGAGTGCCAAAATGGTCAGCGCCTTCACCGCCCGCGCTCATGCGCTTTATGGCGTGGCAAAGCCTGCCTAAAACAGATTGCTGATTTCCGTCTTCGCCTCGGCCCAGAGCTTCTTGGCCTTGGTCGTCAGCTCAGAATCAGGGTGCGTGTAGCCCCATTGAAACGTGCCCAGCACAATGCAGATCAAGAAACCGCGCCATAACCAATACGACATATTCTTCTTAGCTCCTAGAGAACACCACGTTTTTTGAGATACACATACGGCAATATCGCCGCAATCAGCATGAATAGAATCGCGAGTGGATAGCCATACATCCATTTGAGTTCGGGAATATACTCAAAATTCATGCCATAAATCCCCGCCACTAAGGTGGGTGGCAGGAACACGAGCGAGGCTATGGAAAGCACCCGAAACACACTATTTTGCTCGATAGATATCATACCAAGTGTCGCATCGAGCAGGAAATTCACCCGGCCGGTAAGGTAGGTGCCGTGGTCGCTCAGGCCCATGATGTCCTTTCGAATATCGTCGAACTTCAGCTGATTTTCTGGCCGCATAGCTTCCTTATGATGCGTTGCATACGCAATCACGCGGCCAAAGGTAACAAGGCTTTGATGGATTTTCGAGGAAAGATTCCCACAGCGCCCAATGCGATCGAGCACGCAATGATAGTTGGTGTTTTTCTTTTCCGGCATTTCGGGGTTGCTGAAAATATCCTTCGTGATGCGGTCAATATCGCGGTCGAGCCGTTCCAAAATATCCGCGATACGATTCACAATCGATTCCATCAGGCCCAAAAACATGCTCATCCCATCGTGCAGCCCGGCGGGCAATTTGGGGGCATTGGCCATGAAGGTACGAAACGAGGTCGCGTCCGTATAGCGAATGCTCACCAGCACCGTATCCGTCAGCATGAAGGTAACGGCATGGGTTTCTGGTGCACCTGTGTCCACCTTCGTCATCATGGTGGCGGTCATGTAATGCGCGCCTTTATCGCTGTAAAGGCGGTTACTGACCTCAATTTCGAGCATTTCCTCGCGCGTGGGAATCTCGATCCCCAAAAATTGCTCGACGGCTCTTTCCTGCTCGCGCGTGGGGTTAAGCAAATCGATCCAGATCGCGGTGGCGGGAATCTTTAGCGGGTCGTCGCTACTGAAAGGCACCACCGTGTTATTTTCAGCGCAGAAAATCATCATGGTGCGGCGCCCCTCTAGCGAACTTTTGGCACGAGCAGCGTTTTTGGCCGCCGCTCACGTGCAACGTTAAACAGCGAGAAGGTGCGATTCACGAAATTCGTCACCCCCTTCATGCCATTCATATACTCCGTGAGCGCGGCTGTTTGCTCCGCCTCAATCAGGCGCACACGGCGGCTCGGGTCAGGTGTTTCGAACACCGCGTAAAACCACGGGTCACCGCGCTTGATGATGAGGTCTTTGCTCGTATCATACCACTCAAACGCCCAGACCAGCCCACGGGGCCAGACATCAATCGGGAAGCGCCCACCAATGAGCAGCCCCGGCCACGGGGTTTGGGGGTAATGGTAAAACGGGGGTAGCTGGTTAATCGTCACCGCCTCATCCGCCAAAAACGTATAGGGCGTCATGAATTGTAAAATCGGGCGGTTTGGGTCACGCCATTCCTTGCGGTTTACAAACACGAACATCTGGCCCAAATGCTTACCGCGGATGCTGGATTGATCCCCCGCCAAATCAATCACCGCCGGTTCATCGCCGTTGGGTTTATAGCGCAGTTGAATATCAATCGGGCATGGGATTTCAACGATCCGCGCCTCGTGGTCCACCACCGCTGGGCAGATCGATACGCCCTTAGCATGGGTGGTGCGGCCTGTGGGGCGGCTCAGCTTACGGGGCGCATCCCAAATAAAGGTGGCCTTCTCGCTATCAAGCAGCCAGCCCACATCGACGACGCGGCCAGCCTCTTTTCCTTGTGGTTTTTTGCAAAATGCGAACATGCCGTATCCTAGGGGGGTTCGCTTTCAAAAGTCATCATCAAAATTTAGGTGCGTTTTGCAAACAGGGCCATTATACAGCGCGTTCGACGCGTAAGTAGGTGGCTAAGTGGTTTGCCAAACGCCAGCAGGCGTTTGGGATTGCGAAGCAACCCGATAGGGTGAGGGTCAGCAGACCCGAATCAACGCGCACGCCTGAAAGGGTGTGCGATTATGGTATGGAGAGGTGGCCGAGTGGTTTGCCAAACGCCAGTAGGCGTTTGGGATTGCGAAGCAACCCGATAGGGTGAGGGTCAGCAGACCCGAATC
>CAZOFC010000083.1:0-9141 GCA_964578965.1 uncultured Azospirillum sp. | reverse complement strand
GCACCGCGACACCGGGGGAATAACCGAGCGCCAGATCACGCTGGGTGATGAGTGGTTTTGTGGGCGTGATGGAGATTTTACCGGGCTGGCCCGAGGAGTGGTAAAGCAGGGCTTCTTCGTCGGTAATCTTCATGTTTTCACTGGCCATTCTACTGTCCTTGCATTAATTCTAGCGGTTCAAAATCGAAAACGAGCACGGCATGTCATCCGCCTTCAAGGCCGCAAGCATAGTGAGAGAATCCGAAACGACAAGCGCTATTCCTGTGTGCGCTGCGTCAAATCTGCCTAAGGATGTAACGCCCTCGATGCGCCAATTTTTCGAGGTGAAAGCGCGCCACCCCGATTGCCTATTGTTCTATCGCATGGGTGATTTTTACGAGCTGTTTTTCGAGGATGCGATCACCGCCAGTTCCATCCTCGATATTGCGCTCACCAAGCGCGGCAAGCATGCGGGCGAGGAAATCCCCATGTGTGGCGTGCCGGTACATGCCGCTGAGGCATATTTACCCAAGCTCATTGCCAGTGGCCTCAAGATCGCTATCTGCGAGCAGCTCGAAACCCCTGAGGAGGCCAAAAAACGCGGCTATAAGGAAATCGTTCGCCGTGATGTGGTGCGGATTGTCACCCCTGGCACCATCACCGAAGAGTCGCTGTTAAGCCCGGCACAAGCGCATTACCTCGCCGCACTTGCGTTCGAGCGTGACACGGTGGCACTCGCTTGGCTTGATTTAACCACGGGTGAATTTATCACCAGTATGGCGCCAGTTTCACAGCTAGCCGCCATGCTCGCGCGCATTCAGCCCAAAGAATTATTGCTCACGCAAACTTCGTATGAGCGCCTTGGTGCCGAGCCATGGTTTCATGAGTGGCGTGAGCAATGCTCCATCCGCCCTGAGGTGCAGTTTACGCCAAGCTCGGGTGAGCGGCGGCTCGCGGAGCATTTTAGGATAGCAACGCTGGATAGTTTTGGTGAATTTTCGCCCGCCGAGCGCGCTGCCTGCGGCGGATTGATTGATTATATCCAACTCACCCAGCTGGAGGCCAGTGCGCGACTTGATGCGCCACGGCGCGAAGTGGCCGGTGAATATTTACAAATGGATGGGGCAACGCGCCGCAACCTTGAGCTGACCCATACCTTGGCCGGTGTACGCAAGGGCAGCCTGCTGCACACGCTGGATGAAACCGTGACCGCTTCAGGGAGTCGCACGCTGGCGCAATGGTTGGCGTCACCATTATGCAATCGCGCGCAGATCGAGGCGCGGCAGGATGCAATCGCGTGGGCCCTTAGCTCTGATACGGCGCGTGAAGCGCTGCGCGCGCGCCTCAAAGCAATTGGCGATATGGAGCGCGCCGTTGGCCGCTTGGCGCTCGGGCGCGGTGGCCCGCGTGATTTGCTGCTACTTGCCACGAGTTTAACACAAACGAATGCCTTGCATGAGCTATTGCGCACGCTTGATATCCCGCCTTTGTTGCGCGAGGCCCGTGAGGCGCTCATGGGCCATCATGCGCTAGGTGAGCAATTATCGGCGGCACTCAAGCCCGAGGTAGGAATGTTTGCGCGCGATGGGAATTTCATCGCGGATGGCTTCCGCGCAGATCTGGATGAATATCGCCGATTGCGCGATGAATCAAAGCGCGTAATTGCCGCCATGGAGGGCAAACTCAAAGAGGCAACGGCTATTCCATCCCTCAAAATCAAACATAACAATGTGCTGGGTTATTTCATTGAAATCACGCCGCTGCACGAGAAGAAAGTGCCGCCAGAGTTCATCCATCGTCAGGGGCTGGCGGGAGCGCTGCGCTACAGCACGCCAGAGCTGAACGACACCGCCCTCAAGATCGAGCAGGCGGCAGATAAGGCACTGAAGCTTGAGTTGCAGCTATTCGATGAATTGCGCGCCGAAGTTCTCAATCGCGGTAAGGAAATTGTTTCGGCGGCGCGGGCACTGGCGGTGATGGATTGTATTACGGCGCTGGCCGAAATAGCGCGTGCGGGCAATTGGGTGCGCCCAACGATTACCACCGCGCGTGAATTTGTGGTGGAGGCGGGACGCCACCCGGTGGTGGAAGCAGCGCTGCGGCGCAGCCACGAGGAATTCATCGCCAATGATTGCGTGATGGGTGAGGGGCAGGGCCAAGGCACATTGCACCTCATTACTGGCCCCAACATGGGCGGTAAATCGACCTTCTTGCGCCAGCAGGCGATTCTTAGCATTTTAGCACAAATGGGCAGTTTTTTGCCTGCCAAAGCGGCAACCATCGGGCTCGTCGATAAGCTGTTTTGCCGCGTGGGTGCGGCGGATGATCTGGCGCGTGGCCAATCCACCTTCATGGTCGAGATGGTGGAAACCGCTAGCATCCTGCACCAAGCGACGGATAAATCGCTCGTGGTGCTCGATGAAATTGGCCGCGGCACGGCGACCTATGACGGGGTGAGTATTGCCTGGGCAGTCGCCGAGCATTTGTATAATATCACCCGCTGCCGGGCATTATTCGCCACCCATTACCACGAGCTCACGGCGCTTTCCCAAACCTTGCCGCGCCTCAAAAATTACCATGCCACCGCGAAAGAACATCAGGGGCGGCTGATTTTTCTGCACACCATTCGCGAGGGCTTTGCCGATAAATCCTACGGCATTCATGTGGCGGCACTGGCGGGCTTGCCTAAGCCTGTTCTCGCACGCGCTCGCGAATTACTGAATACGCTCGAATCTGGCCATAGTTTAACCGAGGCCATGGCCAGCGCGACCTTGCCACTTTTTGCGAATATGGCGTCACCTCAGGTCTCAGCTACTTCAGCCTCGTCTGATTATGAATCTATGAGCAGTACTAACCCTTACCAACTTTTGGCTGAACGATTAGCAAGTATTGATGTGGATGGATTGAGCCCGCGTGAGGCATTGAATTTACTAGCAGAATTACAGGCCGAAGCAAAAGCCAATCGTTGATACACTTCAATAGTTCTCTCAGATTTGTGACGGTTTGAAGAAGATTTGAGATAGTAACTGAATCTTAATGGCCCGCTGTTACCCTAGTGGTATGGCATCGCATGAAATACATACCTTTACCGAGAGTAAGAGCTCTGATTTGACCGTGAGTATCACTGGTCGAGCCAAAGGGCGCGCATTCGATTTTATACTTAAAGGGAATCACCTCAAGGTAGAATCGCGCACGAAAGGGAGTAACGGCGAAACCGAGCTCGATTGGTATCAGTCACTCAATGACCGTGAAAAAATTGATGTCATGAATAAGGTGCTGGCAAAGTATCGCGAGCCCTCGCTCCATCGCGACCGCTGGAAAGTATCAGCGATTGGTATCACTGAAAACCCGGATGCAGATGCGGATGCAGTCAAGCGTCACCTAGCATTTGTGGGCGTGAATACGGATATGCGCTCCGAACAGCTCGATAAAGATTGCGCCGAGCAGAATATGCTGAGCGCAATGGTAAACAACATTTCTCAATATCAGTGGAATAAGCGCGGAAACCCGATAGATAAACCGCCAGTGCCCAAGGAAATCCACCTCATGGGCGGGCGCGACGCTGACCCCAATGACCCCGAGGATAAGGGCGAGCGCATCATTGCGCCCTGCGGCAAATGCACCGACACGCTCGCCTCATGGATGGATCCGGATAGCTACGTCTATATTTACCCCAAGAATAACGGCAATATGCCGCTAAAAATCAACGATACGGCAGAGACGCTTGAAGATGTGAAGGCTGGAGAGGTTTGGAAAACGACGATTGGCCACCTTAATCGCTATCGCCGCATTGATACACTGAGTGAAGAACAAAAAAGCACGCAGCGTGATGCGCTGGATGCGCTGGCCGATGCACTCTTGGCGCCACCGCCTGAAGTGGCCGAAGCCGTCATCGAGCGCGAAGCGCAGAATAAACGTCAGCACATTCGCAGCATTGCTGAGCTTGATGTTACGACAACGAATGGGGTTGTCGATGCTTCGGCGGTGAACCATTACATGCATGCACAGCTGGTCGCCATCCTACGTGCGCGGATGAAATCCGAAGGGATTCCCGCCGATAAGAACAGCGTGCTGGGCTGGCTTAAAAGCGAGCGCGTGGGGACCATATCGCTCGCGGTGGTCCAGCACAAGGATGGTAGTTTTGCTGCAGGTGCCAAGGCGCAAAGCAAAACAAAGGCGGACCGCGCCTCCTCAAGCTCGCAACTCAGCAGCATTAATAGCTTGGATTCCATCGTCGTGCGCGGCGAGCACCCTGTCACTCATGCTTGGAGCATGAATTTCTCGATGGAAGATATCGAGAACGGGCAGACGACCACGCCCTCGAAAGATGGCGTGGAGCGGTTGATCAAAGCAATGAACGGTAAGGCCACCGCCAAGCCATTCACCCATTTTCTTTTTAATGACGGCAACTTAACGGCCAATGCGCTGGCGAGTATGACCCTTGATTTTAGTCAAAAAGACCTGTCGCCGGGCGGCTTTAAAGGTATCCATGCGCGCGTCAACAGCACAGGCCATGGCTGTGGCCACGCGCATTAATTAGCCCTTTACCTGAAAAAAACTATCGCTATAGTGCGCGGCCATTGTGAAGCGGGGCTTGCATTCCTTGGTGAATGGAGCTAAACGCGGCCACAGAACTCGAGACACTACTACATAAGGATTTTCATCATGGCTGTTCCAAAGCGCAAAACCTCCCCTTCACGCCGTGGCATGCGTCAGTCGCACCTCGCGCTTAAAACCAACGACGCGATCGCCGAAGATAAAACCACGGGCGAACTGAAGCGTTCGCACCACGTCTCGGCGGATGGCATGTACAAAGGCCGCAAAGTCACCACCGCCAAAGTAAAAAGGTAGGGTATAGCGATTAGGGTTTAGGGGTTAGTGAGCGTACTAAACCCTATCCCCTAAACCCTATCCCCTTCATAGCATGGCACTTTATCTACCAATCGCGCTGGATGCCATGGGCGGTGACAAAGCCCCTGAGGCGGTCATCCAAGGTGCGCGCCGTGTGCTCAAGGACTTTCCCAATACCCGATTCATTTTTTATGGCCGCGAGCCAGTGATTGCACCGCTGGTTGCCCGCAGCCGCACGCTTGCCCGCGCCTCTGAGGTTGTCCATGCCGCAACCGTGATCGCGATGGATGAAAAACCCTCGGTAGCGCTGCGTCAGGGCCGTGACTCCAGTATGCGCGCGGCACTCGATGCCGTAGCCCAAGGCAAAGCCTGTGCCATGGTTTCAGCGGGCAACACGGGTGCGCTCATGGCCACCGCCAAAATGGTGCTCAAAACCCTGCCGGGGATTCACCGGCCTGCGATTACCGCCACGGTTCCTTCAAAACACCGCCCGGTAGTGCTGCTTGATATGGGCGCGAACCTTGAATGCACGGCGGAATATCTGGTGCAATTCGCCATCATGGGCGATGCCTATGCCCGTGCCGTGATGGGGATGGCCGCACCGCGCATTGGGTTGCTCAATGTCGGCACTGAGGAAATGAAAGGCCATGACGAGGTGAAGGAAGCGCACCGCATGCTGCGCAGTGGCAATTACCCCATCGAATATCATGGCTTTGTTGAAGGCAATGACATTCTCGAAGGCACGACAGATGTGGTGGTGACGGATGGCTTTACCGGCAATATTGCCCTTAAAACCGCCGAAGGCGCCAGCCGCCTGATTTACATGACCTTGAAATCGGCGATTGAACGCTCGGTGCTCGCAAAAATCGGCTATCTGTTTGCCCGCCCAGCAATTCGTATGGCGATGAAACGCTTCGACCCACGCAAGCTTAACGGCGCAATTTTGCTGGGCCTGAATGGGGTTGCGGTGAAAAGCCACGGTGGTGCGGATGCGAAGAGTTTTGCCAACGCCATCAAGGTGGCCATTGCGATGGCTGAAAACAATGTGAACGAAAAAATCATCGCGGAATTAGCGCGGGTCGCCGCCGAGACTAATCCGGGCGTCGTCGTGCCACTCACGGCAGAACACTAGGCTTATGTTACACTCCCTCATCACTGCCACGGGCAGCTATCTGCCACAAAAAATCCTGACCAATCACGACCTCTCTACCATGGTTGAAACCAACGATGAGTGGATTCGTGAGCGCACGGGCATCATCCAGCGCCATATTGTTGCGGAGGGTGAATTCACCTCGCATATGGCCATCGAGGCCTGCCGTCGTGCCCTTGCCATGGCGGGGTATGATGCCACGATGATCGACGGTGTGGTGGTCGGTACCTCAACACCAGATTGCACCATGCCATCCGTGGCCGCAAAAATTCAAGCGAGCCTTGGTATCAGCCACGGCCCGGCGCTTGATGTCGCCGCGGCATGCAGTGGGTTTGTGTATGGTCTAAGCGTGGCCCATGGCTGGATCATGGGCGGTATTGCGCGTCGCGTGCTGGTGGTGGGTGCTGAGGCAATGAGCCGCATTGTGGATTGGAATGACCGCGGCACCTGTATTTTATTCGGTGACGGGGCTGGCGCCGTGATTCTTGAAGCAAGCGAGGACGCTTCGCGCGGGATTCGCGCCATCCGCCTTGAGGCGCAGGGCGAGTTTGGCCCACTGCTTGGCACCCAAGGCGGCGTATGCTCAACGCAAACTGCCGGCCATCTCTTCATGGAAGGGCAGGAAGTGTTCCGCCATGGCGTTGAAAAAATGTCGGCGATTACCCTATCGACTCTTGCCGCGGCTGGGCTTTCGCTTGGTGATGTTGATTGGCTGATTCCGCACCAGGCGAACGCGCGGATGATTACGCGCATTGGTCGCCAGCTTAAAATTGCCGAAAGCAAATGCGTGGTGACGGTCCCTATCCATGCCAATACGTCGGCGGCCTCGATTCCCCTCGCGCTTGACGTGGCAAACCGCGATGGCCGACTGAAAAAAGGCAATATTATTGCCATGCCTGCACTTGGTGCTGGACTCACTTGGGGCTGTTGTGTAATCTCGTGGTAGTTGATAACCCTTTGATGAAGGATGGTGTTATGTCGCAAAAGACCCTGACCCGCGCGGATTTAAGCAACGCTGTATATCGCGAGATTGGCCTTTCATTATCGGAATCCACCCAGCTTGTTGATGCCGTGCTTGAAGAAGTGTGTGCTGCACTCGCCGATGGTCATACGGTGAAACTCTCCTCGTTTGGCACCTTCAAACTGCGCCGTAAAAAAGAGCGTATTGGTCGCAATCCAAAGACGGGAATTGAAGTGCCAATCACACCGCGCACTGTACTGTCATTCAATGCCAGCAATATTTTAAAACAGGCTGTGAATAAGGCGTAGTTTTCGCGTGAATCATCACGCGTGAATCTCTAACACTTGCCCCTCAACTGTTTCAAAAACATCACCACCGAACACGGGGTCACCATGGCAAGTCACGACGCATCGCTGTTTTCATTCGAACCAGGCGATCTGAAAAAAGAAAAATCACCCAATGCACTGCGCACCATCAGCGAGGCTTCCGAGCTACTCGATGTTCCACAGCATGTGCTGCGTTTCTGGGAGACCAAATTCAGTCAGATCAAGCCGCTCAAGCGTAATGGTGGCCGCCGCTTTTATCGCCCGCAGGACCTTGATGTACTGCAACAAATCAAACACCTGCTCTATAATCAGGGCTACACCATCAAAGGTGCTAAAAAAGCAGTGGATGAATTCATTCATGCGCGCGCCGAGCACAATGTAAATGCAAGCGAATGGATCGCGACGGTGCCACCCGCGAATGTGAACGATAATTTCATCGCGGATGAGACAGACATGTTGGCCGACATCGCGCGCGCGTTAGCTGAGCCTGAAATGCCAACGCCGATTCCAGCAAAACCAGCTTTCTCGCGCGAGGAAATTCTGGCCATGCGTGAACAATTGGTGCAGGCGCGTGAGTCACTCAAGGCGCTGATGCCAAGCCTTGCGGCTTAGTTCATTTCCACTTGCACCGCGGGCGTCTGCCCGCTAACAACCCACGTGGTTTATGGTTACGGAGCGTAGCGCAGCCCGGTAGCGCACTAGTCTGGGGGACTAGGGGTCGCAGGTTCAAATCCTGTCGTTCCGACCAATAAAAAGGCCACCTTCAGGGTGGCCTTTTTATTGGTGTGGATAGCGAGATTTAGCTGCGATAGCCAAGTTCATCATTTGCTTAAATGAGCATTAGCGAATTTAGGAAATGACTCGAGCATCGCGAGAAAATCCTGTCGAGTACAGCCATTAAAAAAGGCACCTTTCGGTGCCTTTTTTGTTAGTGTTTTTACCGTTAGGCCGGAAGTGGCTCTTTCCATTTGTCCTTGTAGGTAAAGACGGCAATGAACGAGATGATTCCCGAGCCAATCAGCAACCACATAATGGAAGTTTTGCTGCCTGTATCGCGAATCATCCACTCGGCGAGGGATGGGGTGAAGCCACCTGCAATCGCGCAGAGATTATAGGAAAGCGACATGCCCGTGTAGCGCACGCGGGTAGGGAAAATTTCCACCAGCACTGCAGGCATCGGCCCCAAATACCAGCCGATGATGAGTGCAAGAATGCACTGACCAATCAGCACGTCCATGAACAGGCCTGACTGGATCATCGTGAATACAGGCTGTGTGACCAGCAGCATGGAAACAATGCCGAGCAGCAACACCTTACGGCGTCCGATTTTATCGGCCAAGCGCGCAGCCGGGAAAATACCGATGAACATCGCCGCCATTGCTGCCGAGTTGATGAGCAGCGCGTTCTCTTCGGTCAGCCCCAAGTGATTCTTGCTGTAGGCAATCATGTAGATCGCCACCGTGTAGAAGGGCACGGTCACGAACATGTAGGCACTGAATGCGCGAAGCATTTTACCGGGGTAGAGCACGAACGTATCGCGCAGCGGCGTCTTGCTCAGTGCGCCATCTTTTTTAGCTTGCTCGTAAACCGGGCTTTCTTCGCCATGGTTGCGGATGTAAAAACCAACGAAACCAATGCCCACACCGACAAAGAAGGGCAGGCGCCAGCCCCAGCTGTAGAAGTCCTCAGGGCTGAGGACGTTTGCCACCAGCGTGGAAACCAGCGAACCGAACAAGAAGCCAATCACCAGGCTGAGTTTGATGACACTACCGACCGTGGCGCGTTGATCTGGTGGTGCATGTTCTACCACATAGGAAATCGAGCCGGAGTAGGCGCCACCAAGCGAAAGCCCCTGCACAATGCGAATCAGGGTG
>CAZOFC010000082.1:0-9412 GCA_964578965.1 uncultured Azospirillum sp. | reverse complement strand
GAAGAACACCTACACCTGCGTGTTCGAGAGCGAGCAGATCTGCGGCAAGCTCAACGGCAATCTCTACATCCGTGTGCGCCAGACCTGCACGGCCCAGCGCATCGGCAAGCAGGTCGCCATCAAGACCAAGGTCGACAAGATCCTCGAACGCCGCCCGGTCATCCCCTTCCCGGAGGACTACTACCTCGCGGACAATTTCATTCTTCAGATCGCGCCCAACAAGGCCGAGATGAACGGCTCCCACTATGACGAGCAACGCCAGCTCAAGGCGCGTTTCTGGCGCGACGTGGAGCTGCTCTCGTGAGAACACTGGCGGAGATGGGATGACACAGCATCTGTCGCGGCGCCTCATCGCCGCCCTCTCCGTCAGCTTCCTGCTTCTGGCGCCTGCATCCGCCGATCCAACGCCCACGCCCTCGCCCGCCGGCAGCTGGACCTTCATCTCCGGCAAGATGACCGGCGGCTGCGCCCTCTCCGGCGACATGGTGGTCACGCAGAAGAAGGACCGCACGCTCAGCTGCGACTTCCGCGCCAAATGGGCGTGCGATGCGCGCCTGCCCAAGGCCGTCCACACCGAACAGACCTGCACCGCCAGGCAGAGCGGCTCGGACGTCGTCATCACCAGCCGCATGAGCAAGATCGGCAAAGTCGAGCCCGTCGAACTCGCCGAATACATGCGCGCCAACTACGCCGCCGACCATTTCAAGGTGAAGATCAACACGCGCGGCGACGAGATGCGCGGCCTCTTCCATTCCTACGGCCAGGCTGAAGTCATCTTCCGCCGCCACGTCGAGCTGATCGGCTAGCCCGGGTGGCAATCGCTGCGAACACAATGGTGGCAAGGCCAGCGGCCGGGCCACTCACGCTCACATGTGAGTTGCTTAGGCTGCCGATAACGATGCCGCCAACGATGCCCGCAATAATGCCCGAAAAGAACGGCGCACCCGAAGCAAGCGCAATGCCCAAGCATAGTGGCAGCGCCACCAGAAACACCACCAGACCGGATGAAATATCGTGGCGCAGCGCCTGCTTATAGGTAATCATATCGGGCACCCATTCTGTGCGGGGTTATGCGGCAGCGATTTTCTTTTGAATGCCTTTGATCTGGCAATTGATCGAGAAAATATTGGTGTCTTCGTAGAAATGCACCGCGCCGGTATCAAGGTCGTAATACCCACCCACCATGCCTACTTTCTCAGCTTCCACCATCTCACGAATCGTCGCACTGGAGTTCAGCATCGTCTGCATCTGGTACATGACGTTGTGGTGGATGATTTTTTCAAAGAATGCGGGGTTCTTCGAGTGACGATCGGTCGTAATCGTTGTTTCCGCCTCAATCGCGGGGCGAATATCGCTGAAAATCGCATCGAGGTTACCCATTTCCACGCCGTCGCAGGCACCGGCAACGCCGCCGCAACGGGTGTGGCCAAGCACTACAATCAGTTTTGAGCCGAGATATTTGCAGGCAAACTCAATGCTCGCGATCGCCTTCATCGAGGCAATGTTGCCCGCCAGGCGCACGCTGAAAATATCACCCAGGCCTTGGTCAAACACCAGCTCGGTGGGCACACGCGAATCACTGCAGCTTAGAATCGCAGCGAAGGGAAATTGGTTGGTGCGCGTTTCGGCCACCATTTGCAGCAGGTTTTGGTTAGCACTCAGGTTCTGCACAAAGCGTGCGTTGCCTTCTTCAAGAATGGTCAGTGCTTCGCGGGGTTTCAAGGTATCGCGGGCCAGTTCCTTATGGTAACGCATGGAAACAACTCCTCAGTGATGTGGTACATATTCGACGCGATAGGGTATAGGGATTGTCGCCGTGTTTTACAACCGCGAATGCACCCGCATCTGTACACAGCATGTTATGTGACGATGCTTTCGCTATACTTGACCCCCCGCCATGCCTGCTTTAATGTCCGGCCAATGAAGGGGTATGCTCTGCGCAGCATTATGACAATCTGGGGCTTCGCTGCGTTGGCAGCGGGCACCATCGCGTTGTCGCCTAGTTCAGTGATGGCGCAGGTTGCTGTGCCAAGCGCGTCGGACCCTGCCCGCGTCCGCCCGGATGCCCCAAAACCCATCCCGAACCTTGCCCCGCAGGCACCCATGCTGCGTCAGGATAATTTGCCCGGCGCTGCAAGTGCCCCGCCCGGTGCCGCCGCCATCCAATTCACCCTGAGTGGCGTCAAGCTCGAGGGCGTGACCGCCTACGCGCCCGACCATTTTGCCGCACTTTACGCGCCCATGCTCGGCGAACACGTCTCGCTGCAAGATGTCTATGACCTTGCGGCGCGCATCACCCTTGCCTACCGCGATGCAGGCTATTTGCTTTCCTACGCCACCGTGCCCGATCAGGAAATCAGTGGTGGCAAGGTGACTATCACGGTGGTTGAGGGGTATCTTGGCCAAGTGATTGTGGATGGGACGGATGAAAACGCCAGCCTCACCAAACATTACATCGCGCGCCTGACTTCAGAAAAACCTTTGCGTGATGCGACGCTCGAATCCACCTTGCTGCGCTTGAACGACCTGCCGGGCACGAGCTATCGCGCCGTACTCTCGAAGGAAGCGGGAACGCCACTGGGTGCTTCCACCCTCACCCTCATCCCAAGCGTTAAATCTGCCCGTGCAAGCGTCAGCTTTGATAATTTCGCGTCGCGTTTCTTGGGCCCGCATCAGGTCAGCGCCAGCCTGTCGGATAGCTTACTCGCGCGCCATCAGACCACCATTTTTGGCCTGACCAGCATCCCGTTTCAAAAGCTCAACTATCTATCATTGGCCCATGCGTACACGTTGGCACCCGATGTCACGGTCGATGGCAGTATTTCCTACACCGATTCAGAGCCGGGCTACACGCTCGAACCGCTTGATATCAAATCGAGCACCAGCAGCGTCAGTGTGGGCATCAACTATCAGGCCGTGCGCCAGCGCGATGAAAACCTGTTGCTCAAGCTGCTCTATGATTCACGCCACGTAACGAGCGACATCCTCAACACCGCCCTCACGCGTGATGACATCCGCGCGGTGCGCGCGAGCGCCTCCTACGACCTGCGCGATAGCTGGGGCGGGGCCAACATTATCAACGCCACGGTCAGTCAGGGCCTTGGCATCTTCAATGCCAGCAAGCGCGGCGAGCCTAATCCCTCGCGCAGCGAGGCCGACAATGATTTCACCAAGTTCGAGCTATCCGCCTCCCGCCTGCAGGCGCTCAGTGAAAACTGGTCGGCCCTGCTGCAACTCAATGGCCAATACGCCACTAACCCCCTCTATGCCTCGGAAGAATTTGGCTATGGCGGGCAGAATATTGGCCGCGCCTATGACCCCTCCGAAATCGTGGGCGATAGTGGCGGGCAAGCCGCGATTGAAGTGCGCTATGCGGGCTTTCGCACCGGCCAGCCGATCAATATCGAACCGTTCGCCTTCTACGACTATGGCTTTGTGACGAACCGCGACGCCGCGCAGCCGGACTTTGACTCGCTCTCCTCGGCGGGGGCGGGCGTGCGCTTTGCCACCCCAGCGGGTCAATCGGGGCTTGTTGCGCTTGCCATTCCCATCAGCCGCGATGCTAACACCCCCATTTACGGGACAGATTCCGCCCGCCTGTTATTCCAGATTACCCAGAATTTTTAGGCTGTAGTCGTTTCATTTAAGCATGGTACGATTGGCGAAAAGAGTGATATTCGAGAACCGCAGCGTAAGTGCACATAAACGTGCATGCGCAGCGGAAGCGCAGAATATTGCTCTTTGCAGCACAGTAACATGTTTAAAGGGAATGACTACACGTTATGGCTGGTAACCTCTATCACCTGCTGTCATTCATGCCCGCCACCCGCGCGTGGGAGATGCCACCCGCGCTTGAATCCTTGGCGTTGGCGCTCGTCAAAAGCGGCAAATTGCGCATCAATGCCGAGCATGCGCGCAACTTTGTGCATTATGGCAGCACCAACCGCGACCTGACCTTTACATTCCGCGAACTGACGGACCCTGCCCTAGGCAGCGCCACCCGCGCCCGTGTTGCGCGCCTTGTTGCCCCGGCGATGGGGGAGCAAGGCATCGCGGATGTCTGGAATCATTTGAAAAACGAGCTCAAAAAAGCACGCGGGGTGGGTGCCGAAAAGGAAATGATGGTGGCGCGCGTGCTGGTGCAGGCGGCGCATCCATCAGTCATCCAGCTACTCATCACCAGCGGCACGGAAATTTATGTCTCGTATCACCACAACGTCGCTGATCTCATGGCCGTGCATGCCTGGCAGACCCATGGCAGCAATAGCGGCCTGCAAGCCACCGAGGCGGACGGCACGGCGGTCTATGTCTCCGCCGCTGGCGACCCGTTCTTTGAGGGCGAGCAGAAAACCTACACCACGGATGGCTTTCCCGCGCTCGCGCGTATGATGGTCATCGCCGGGCAGGAGCTGGGCCACTTCGCCGATTTGCGGCGTAGCCCACAGGGTATCCTTGGTCGCCACTCGACAGACCCGGCCGCGCGCTCCTTACGCGCAAACCCCGAGGCAGCTGCGGCCAGAAATGCCGACAGGCGCGAGGTGGCACGGCTTACTGCCGCCTATCAGGCCGCGGGCCTTGCGCGCCTGCAACGCGCTGAACATCGGGTCGCATTCTACCACAAGCGGCTACGCTACAGCCCGCCATGGGTGTTGGCACAGGGGTGGCGTTTTGTGCAATGGCTGCGCTTTATTTCGCGCTGTAAAAAGGCAAATCTCCTGCATCACTTCAATAGCTTACCTGCCATGCGCGTGGGTGATGCGATTGGTCAGTTCCTTGCCGATATGGCCTTCAACCTCGCCCCGGATGCTGAGGTGTATCGCGACCCCGACCCCGTGGTCGAGGAGGCCATCGCCGTTATCGAAGCGGTCGCCCGCGTCCCCCAGCAGGAACATAAATGGGGGGTGGATGCAGTCGCCCATGCATGGCCGAATTTAAGTGCCTTTTATAACCGCACGGTGCTGCCTGCCTGTAGCCGCCATCTTCTTGAGCTGGGGGTCAAAGAATTACCGAAGGATAAACTTATTATCAATTCCTATCAAAAGCTTAAAATTTCGTTACGCAGGCGGTTTTCTGCCCGCCCCGGCTATTATCCGTGAGCTGATTTTTGGCTCTTAGCCCGCTAACGCTGAGCCACAAATAGCCTTCGCATACTCTCGCAAGCCATCGTTGCAACCACTGAATTCACCTGCTGCATGCCCCGCATGGCAGGAAATCCATCTATGCGCGAACTGCCAATCAGCGCGATGGGAATCGGCCATAAAAATTATCAAAAACCCTTAGAAATTGGCGGATTTGTCACGAAACTGTCATCATCCATCGGTATGATGAAGGGTGAAGGAGTTTAATACCAACCGCCATGCCCAAAACCGCCGCAGAGTTACAAGCCGAAGCCGCCGCCGCTGCCCAGCGCGAGGCCGAGGAAAAAAAGGCCGCCGAAGCGCGCAGCGCGCAAGGCATGTGGGAGTGGTTCAAGAGCCTCCTTCCTGATTTCAGTTTTTTTAACATTTTGCTTTTTGCTGCTGTGGCATGTGGCGCCTATTTCTTTGGCCGCACCGAGACTGGCAAAGAATTGCTCGGCAATATTTTTGGCCGCGATAACGTCGATGCGTTTTTCTCAAAAGGCGATGAAATGCTTGCTGGCGCTGCCTCAGCTATCGGTATCAACGTCGATGTAAGCGATGCGCTGAGCAAAATGTCCATCGAGGATATTCGCAAAACACTGACGAAAAAAGAAGTACCGCCCAAGGTCATCGCGGTGCTGGCCAAAGACAAGCCAACCTTTGATGCATTCATCAGCACCCTCAAAGCAGCGAATGGCGGCACGCTCGGCATCAATGATTTAAAAATGGAAGCCATTGTGGCGGGCCCCTCGCTCAACGCGCTGCTTAAGCCAGAAAACCGTGAACTCACAGTTGCCCTCATGATTGCCGCAGCACCCCCAGAGGCGGGGATTAAACCGGCAACACTCAATGCGCTCATCAGTCGTAATGTAGCGGCCGATGGCACCCCAAGCGCCGAACTGCGCCGCCTGCTGACCGCGGCCACGGATGGCAGCCTGCAAACCCTGCAAGCCAGTGTGGTGGGTGCGGATGGAAAATTTTCCACCAGCAAAGCCATCGAGGCCCTGCTTAACCCGCAAACGCGCGCACTCATCCGTTCATTTGGCACCGGGAATATTGCACTGGCCTTGCGCGACAAAGCCCCCGAATTGAGCAAAGAACTGCTCGACGCAAGCCTCGCCTTTGGCGATGCGATCGATAAAAACCCTGCCAATGGCGGCGCGAACCGCCCTCGCACCCTCACCGTGCTGCGCGCGGTGGCGCGCATGGGCGAAGGCGTTGCCCCCGCGGAGGCCTTGCGCAATGTTACCCCAGAACAGCTTTCGGGCTTCTTTCAGGTGCCTGGCAACCAAGAGGCGGTGGGCAACCTCCTGCGTGTTGTGCAGCCAAGCGTTGCCCGTCACTGGGGCAATGCCGAGCAAGGCCTTGCCGAAGTGCTGGCCAGTACACCCGATACCGCCAACATCTTGCGCGCGATGCGCGGGGATTTGGGTTGGCTTGAAACGCTGGGCAGCAATGCCGCCGACCTGTTCAACCTCTCGATGGAAACCCGCCTCAGTTGGGCGGGCGGAAAAATCGCCGAGAACGCCGCAGACCTTGCTGCTCTCATGCCACCGGCTGGCAGCACTGGCCGCCGCCCCGCGGCACGCAGCTAAGCCGCGACGGGCTTTTTCACGGGCGCACCCGCACCACCGAACAGACGCATCAGCGTAAAAATCATCCCAAGCGTTGCGACATACACCACAAGCTGCATACCTGTTGGTTGGTCGGTGTATCCCACCAGCGTATGCAAGGTTTTACCAAGCACGCTACTGCCATCGAGCAGCGCCGAGCTATCCCACACGACGTTGCTCAGCGCCGTCACGAGCTGCGCCTGCTCGAGCAGGGAAGCCGCTTGCGCGGCCATGCCTGCGGCCAGCAGCGCTATCAGCCAGCCCGTCACTTTGAACAAATGGCGCATCGGCACGCGCATGAGGCCAAGATACATGAGCACACCCAGCGCCCCACCAAGCAGCACACCGAGCAGCCCGCCCGCGATAACCATCGTCAGGCTTTCTTCGCCTGAGAGCAAAATACCATACAGGAACAGCACCACCTCGGACCCTTCACGCATCACCGCAAGGGCGACGACGACCGCAAGCGCCATCAGCGAGCGCGCGCCGGATGCTACTTCACCACCAACGGCTTTCATCTCCGCCGCCAACATGCGGCCATGCCGCGCCATCCACACATTATGCCAGGTCAGCATCATCACGGCGAGCGCAAGAATGCCGACATTGAACAGCTCCTGCCCAATACCTTCCATCGCCGCGTTGATTACACTTGCAAACCCAGCGACTGCGCAGGCGCCAAGCACGCCCGCAAATACACCCATGCTCACCCATCGACCGCGCCCAAAAACGCCGCGCGTCGCGCTCATCACAATACCGATGATGAGGCCTGCTTCCATCATTTCACGAAACACAATCAGCAGCGTCGCCAGCATGGATTATCTCACAAACAGAGAAATTTTGGTTAGGGCTGCACGCGCAGCCATGCATTTATTTTACGGTAATCGTGCCTTTGGCTTTGCCGCCACTGAACTCATCGAAATAGGGGTAGGTACCAGCAGCGAGGGGGCCGACGGTGATGACTGCCTGCTTGCCAGCAGCAATGACCTTCTCGCGCTTAAGCTCGTGGCTTTCAAACTCGGCCATACGTGTGCCGTCATTCTTGACCGTGATGCTGACTTTTTCGCCCGCTGGAATCACGAGGTCGCTCGGTGTGAATTGTTGATCCTTGAGGCTGATAACATAATCCTGCGCGATCGCACCATGTGACATCAGTGCGGTCAATCCGAGCGTAACGCCTGCCATCATTATTTTTTTCATGCCTGTACTCCTCAGCATTTTGCAAAGAATGAGAATCATTCTCACTCGCTGCATGGTGCTAGAAGCATCCGCGCGCGCTGTCAAGCCTGCGCAGGCCAGGTTACGCGTTTTTCATCTCTGCACGAATGGCGTCTATTGGCTGATCCGCAGGTTCGCCAGTGAGTCGCCGATGGTGCGAAAGGCCGTGGTCAGGTCCACTTGCGCTGCACCGGGGACGCCACTATCAACATCGAAATAGTAGCTTGTCTCAGAAGCACAGTTACGAAACAGGTTGCGCGCGTTGTTCTCCTCCGTGCTGTTCCCAAGCCCGAATGTCACCGTGTAAATCAGGATTCCCTGCGCTTTGATACTGTTACATAGCTGCGCGGTTTTAGCATTCAGCGCGGCAATCCCGGTCGTGTTGCTAGTGGTATTAATATCCGGACGCCCGCCATTGGCGGTGGTGTTCAGGCGCAGCATGGCCGAATAGTCCGAATACGGTGGCGTTGTCGTCGCCGATTTGAAAAAGTTATTGTTCCCATCGGTCTCGATGATGAGCACTTTCTGCATCAGCGGTGCGTCATAATCCATCGGCAGCCTCACCTGCCCGCCGACCAGATCCGCATCCCACAACCCGCGCCATTTGGGCGAAAGCATGCGCCAACCCCAGGCAAGGCCCACGTTCGACATGGTGCCCCCTTTGCGCCAGGGGTGCAGGCTGTTGAGTTTATTCAGCACTGTTGTCTTGCTCGCGGTCAACGGCAGCACGGCATCACCGCAACTGATGTTCGGGCCAAGGCCCCCGCCAGCGCCCGAGTTCTGATAATTCACCGCCTCATTGATGGTTACAGCATTGGTGGTGGTATTGAACCAGGTATTATCCCCCACATTCGTGATGGTCAGGCGGGTGTTGCCAGAGTTGGCATAGGTCGCGCCCATGATGCCGACATGGTTCGAGGCATTGAGGTTATTGGCAAGCGCCGTCAGCGTTGCCCCAAGGTTGGCACCGATGCGCGTCTGGTTACCAACGGGCGTACCCGTCACGAGTGTCCAGGTCGTATTCCCGATGGTGATCGTCTGGTTGTTGGTCGGGTTCGCAGCAAAATTGATGGAACCTGTCGCCGGCCCAGTACTTGGCCAGAAATACATGTTCCAGCGCGTCGCCACTTGTGCTGGCAGCGAGCCACTCACTGGCGCGTCATCGGTCACGTCACCAGGGGTTGGTCGTTCCTCGACACAGCCTTTCCACTTGGTCTGGCCATTAGGGTAGCTCGCTGGGTAACGCGTCAGGTCATAATTAGTCAGCCATTGTGTTGCCTTCGACTGACTGCCGATATTCACAGAAGTCACGTATGGGATCACGCTCACCCAAAGGTTCGGCACCGTCTCGTTATTACCGTAGAGCTGATTGACGAATGCCGTCGCTGCGTCACGCTGACGGATATAGTTATTATTCGTCCACATCGACCCGGTGATGTCGAGCACCATGGCCACTTCCATCCC
>CAZOFC010000081.1:7882-9417 GCA_964578965.1 uncultured Azospirillum sp. | reverse complement strand
AGGGCAACCCCAGTAACGCTGGCGGCTGATGCCCCAATCGCGCAGGCGGTAATTGGTTTTGCGGCTGCCGACACCCATCTTCTCAAGCTCGGCGATGGCTTTTTCCTTCGCCTCGGCCACGCTTAAGCCGTTCAAGGAGAAGTCGCTAGTCGCTAGTCGCCAGTCGCCAGTAAGTGCGGGTGAATTAATGATAACGCCATCATCGGTAAAGGGAAGTATGTCTGTGATTTTTTCTTCACTGGTGACTGGTGACTGGCGACTGGCGACGACTTGCGTAATGGGCAAGTTATATTTCGTCGCAAATTCGAAGTCGCGCTCATCATGCGCCGGGCAGCCAAACACCGCGCCGGTGCCATAGCCCATCAGCACGAAATTCGCGATGTAAAGCGGGTGCTTAGAACCCGTGAAGGGGTTGATGACCGTAAGCCCTGTATCAAAGCCCTTCTTCTCGGCTTTTTCGATCGCTTCTTCCGAGGTGCCCAACTGGCTACACTCAGCGATGAACGCCGCGGCTTCAGGGTTATGGGGAATCATGCTCTGCGCGAGCGGGTGCTCGGGCGCGATGGCGACAAAACTCATGCCATAGAAGGTATCGGGTCTTGTAGTATAGATCTCTATTTCCTTACTGGTGACTGGCGACTGGTGACTGGCGACTATCTTCAACGTTACCAATGCCCCGCTGCTTTTGCCAATCCAACGCTCTTGCATAATACGCACTTTGTCGGGCCAGCGGTCGAGGGTTTTCAGTCCCTCAAGCAGGTCTTCGGCATAATCAGTAATCTTCAGGAACCACTGGCTCAGCGTGCGGCGCTCGACCGGGGCACCGCTGCGCCAGCCTTTGCCATCCACCACCTGTTCGTTGGCAAGCACGGTGTTATCGACCGGGTCCCAGTTCACAACCGCTTCTTTGCGATAGGCTATGCCGCGCTTCAAGGATTCAAGGAAGAAGCGCTGCTCATGCTGGTAATATTCAGGCAGGCAGGTGGTCAGCTCGCGGCCCCAATCATAGGAAAGCCCGATAGATTTGAGCTGTTCGCGCATGGTGGCAATGTTCTGCAAGGTCCAGGCCTTTGGGTGCACATTACGCTCGATGGCCGCGTTCTCAGCAGGCAGGCCAAACGCATCCCAGCCCATGGGGTAAAGCACGTTATAGCCCAGCGCGCGGCGAAAGCGCGCGGTGACATCGCCAAGCGTGTAATTGCGCACATGGCCCATATGGATCTTGCCCGAGGGGTAGGGGAACATCTCAAGGACAAAATAATCCGGCTTTTCGTTTTTCTCAGGCGTGGTGAAAACGCCTGCTTTTTCCCAGGCGGCTTGCCACTTGGCCTCGGCTTCGCGTGCATTGTAGCGCAGCGTTGATGAAGGGGGCTCTTTGCCCCCTACGCTATCGCTGACCCCCGCCGCACGCGGCTCGCCCTTCGGGCTACGCACGGCTAAACCATCTGCGTGGTGTTCGTTGTTGTGTGCCACCTTCTAATACCCCAATTGCTTCACGCGCAGCTCGCGCGCACGGGTGAGGACGGTATCCTCGA
>CAZOFC010000081.1:0-7782 GCA_964578965.1 uncultured Azospirillum sp. | reverse complement strand
TACCCCAATTGCTTCACGCGCAGCTCGCGCGCACGGGTGAGGACGGTATCCTCGAGCTTGCGGCCAAGGGTGGTATCCGTCGGCGCATCCACCCAGTTGCCTTTGCTGTCCTTCTTCTGGCGGAAGGTAGAGATCTTGATGCTATCCGCGCGCAGCTGACGGTCGAGGATGAGCACATTCACCTTGAAGCGCTCGCCCGCGGCTTCGCTATCCTCATACCAATCGGTGAGAATGGTGCCGCCAAACGGGTCCGCCGCGGTGATGGGTAGGAAGGATAAGGTATCCAGTGTGGCTCGCCACAGGAAGCTATTCACGCCCAGCGGGTTTTTGCCTGCTTCCTTGGCCTTCTCGGCGCCCCCACCAATTGTGATACCCTCTTCGCCGGTGATTTTACCCGCGCGATTACGCCTGCGATCGAGCTCCGTTTGCGGGTATTTCGTATCTTCGTCGGGGGTCAGTCCACAGCTGCCAAGAACCAGCATGGCCATGAAAAGTACCAGGCAACGGCGAACGAGAGGGGAAGTAGATGACATAGTGTTCCTTGCAAGCAGGGTGAATGCGCGCACAGTAGCGAAGTGCGAAAACTTTGCAAGGGGGCTATAGCCATTGCATTGGTTGCTACAGTCAGTATTGCCGTTAGCGTCATTGCGAGCGCATAGCGACTCGTTAGAGAGGCGTAGCCAACCAATCCATCTTGGTTACACTGCAAAAAGGTGGATTGCCGCGTCGGCCTTAAGGCCTCCTCGCAATGACGGGGTGTAACAAAAAAGGGCGACTCTTGCGAGCCGCCCTTTCCTGTAGTCGTTAAGCGCGATGCTTAGAACGCAACCTGAGTACCGAGGATGAATACGGTACCGTCGTTGTCGTTTGCTGCACCCGGTTGGCTGAGGTCGAAGAACGACACTTCAGCGTATGGGGTCAGGCCAGCAGCGAGTTTGTACTCAGCGCCCAGAACGAGGTTCTGGAAGTCGTTACCACCGAGGTTCGAGTCAAGGTAGGTAGCCGACACGCCAACTGGGCCAGCAGCATATGCGCCGCCGAGGGTCCAGTAGTCACCGTCTTGACCGGTGATACCGCTGTCGAGCCAGTCACCGTACGAACCAGCAAGGCTGAAGCCTTTGTAGCCAGCGAGTGCACCGATGTTCCACGACTCAACGTCGTTCGTACCGAGACCAGCGGCACCAGCAGCGCCTTGGCCTTCACCGAACTCGTAGGTACCCGAAGCAGCAACTTTCACGCCGCTGAAGGTGCCTTCGTAGCCCAGACCGAAATCGAACACATCGTTCACGCCAGCGTTGTCGATGCGGGAAACGCTCTGACCACGGTCAGCGATCGATGGGGTGTAGCTTACGCCCGCTTGGAAACCAGCGAATTTTGGCGTGTAGTAGCTAACTTTGGTGGCGTTGTAGGTGGTTTCGTCACCGAAGGTCGACTGGTTACCATGCTCGGTCACCAGTTTGCTGGTGGTGATGGCGTTTACGCCAGCCACTGGGTTTGCAAAGAATACCCATGCACCGTTGATACCACCGGTAGCGGTAGCAACCGTCGAGGCATCTACGCGCATCGTCGAAGCAACCGAACGGTTACCACCGAGTTCTACGCGACCGAATTTGCTGTCGAGGTAGGTGAAGGTACGCGATGCGTTCACACCTTGGTTGTTAGCATCGGTCGTGGTGTCAGCTTCGAGATCGATCTGTGCACCGTAGCCGAGGCCACCGTCGGTTTTGCCGTCAACTTTAACAACGATCTCGTTGTCGTTACGGAAACCGTTGCTACGCTGAGAAGCAGTAGTGTCGTCGTTCGTCCAACCCGATTGGAAGTCCGAGAAACCACCGAGGGTTACTTTTGGCGTTTCAGCCGAAGCTGCCGTTGCAATGAATGCCACCGCGACGAGCCCAGTTGTACCAAGAAGAATTTTTTTCATGATCAGTTCCTTCTTTAATGAAAACAAATGTGGGAATAAGCGAAACTGCCTACCACCACCCGAATGAACGCCGACGCACCACAACGGTGCAGCCAGCATTCCACGGGGCTATTTATTAGCGTGCCCCACGCAGCAAGCAAGCAGCCCCAAGCTTTTTATTACCTGCCCCCCCCCTTTAAACCCCATCTGTGGCAGTTATGCCACAAGTGCGTCATTGCCAATTTTTTTGCCACAGTAGGGCTGGACTATTTTGTTAAGTATCTGTATTTCTATAAATTATGACAGCTTTAACCCACATGAGCACGCTTGCCACACGCCTTGCAGCCCTGCAACAGGGGTTGGCTGCGCCAACCCCTGTGGGTTCCTTGTGCGCTGCGCGCACAGATGGGGGCCTTACCCCCAAACCCCCGCCGCAAGCGGCTCGCCCTACGGGCTACGCGGAACGAGAACAAACTTCAGTATTGGCTGCGCGTAGCGTGGATGGCCCGCGCGAGCCGGAGGCCGAAGGCCGAACGAGGGGGAGCGAAGCGGGGGCGGGACGCCCCCTGCGGCATCGCCGCCACCCAATACTCATCGGGGCGAGCAAATCGCAGCCCGCCGAACTGCTAGAGGAAGCCATTACCCTCGGCCTTAGCGACTTTGGGGAGAACAAGGTTCAGGAGGCGCAGAGTAAATGGCCGGCCCTGAAAGCGCGCCGCCCCCATGTGCGGCTGCATTTGATTGGCCCGCTGCAATCGAACAAGGCGGCGGATGCAGTAGCGTTGTTTGATGTGATTCATAGCATCGACCGGGTGAAGATTGCCGATGCACTCGCAGCGGCGTGTGAGAAATTAGGGTATTTGAGCGCTTCGCGCACTGATGGGGGTCTTACCCCCAAACCCCCGCCGCACGCGGCTCGCCCTTCGGGCTACGCGGAACAAAACCAAACAGTCATTGCGAAAAAAGCTCCTCAATTTTTAATTCAAGTGAATACGGGGGAGGAGCCCCAAAAAGCGGGGGTGAGCCCGCGTGAGACCGCAGCCTTACTGGCGCATTGCCAAAAGCTCGGGCTTGATGTGATCGGGCTGATGTGCGTGCCCCCAGAAGGCGAGAACCCTGCGCCGCATTTTGCATTGCTAAAGAAAATGGCGGATGAGTTGGGCTTGGCCGAGCTGAGCATGGGCATGAGCGGTGATTATGAAACGGCCCTGCGCCTGGGTTCCACCATGATCCGTGTCGGCACGGCACTGTTTGGCGCACGCGAGCGTGCTGCTTTTTAAGCGCTGCGCGCCTGATGGGGACCTTGCCCCCAAACCCCCGCCGCAAGCGGCTCGCGCCATAAAGCGCTACGCACCGATAATAACAAACAGTTGCGTAGGCTGCGCGTAGCCTTCCATGGCGAGCCCGAAGGGAGGGGGTATTGCTATTTTAGATGGGTCCCCGCCTTCGCGGGGATAAACTCCGGGGGCGATGCCCCCTTCAATAAAAAACTACAACGTCTTACTGACGGTCACATCGCGCAAATACGGTAGCATCTGGGCTTTTTGGTAGGACCCGTGGGCAGAAGCCGCTGAGGCACCATATAAATCAAGAACCGTTTTTGCTGCCTGCGCTGGGATTTCGGTAGCGGCATGTTTTGCCGTATCAACAATCGGGATACGCGATGAGGAAGAAGCGGCAGGCGCAAGTGAAGCCAGCTGGACCGGCTCAACGGGTGCGGCGGCGGCCAGCGCGGGCGTATCGGTTGGTGCATCGGCAAGGGCGACGGGCGATTTGGTATCCGCCTGCGCGAGCTCAGTGGCGGGTTCATTGGGCGAGGTCAAGGCGGCATAGAGAGCCTCGACCGGGCTTTTCCCCTCCGCACCCTCTTCGAACATGAGGCTGGCAACACTCACCGCAAGCCCGATCGGGCCGCCAAACAGGGCGCCACCCGCCAAGCGCGCACCAGCGGACGCTTTTTCCCCCGTCAGGTTGCTGTAAATATCGGATACGACCGGAATATGGTTCAGCGGGTTGATGGCATCGAGCACATCGCCAAAGGTAAGGCCATCTTTACCAAACACCTCGGAATTACTATCCTTGGCGAGGGCCACTGCCTCTTCCTCGCTCGCGCGGGCAAAGGCTTTATAATCAGGGACGGAGGTGATGAGGTTCTGGATCATAGCCAGAGCAATGCAAGGGCCATGCCATGATTATTGGTTTATTGAAGGGGGCAAAGAGGCCCCTTCTTAAATACGAAATACCACTAAAGCGCCTGCACCAACGCCTGTGCGGCAGTGACCAGCTTTTCGGCTGCGAGTTTCTCAGCTAGGGTCTCGGCATCCGCGAGGGCCTTTTGGGCCGCCACAAGGGCATCGTTTGCCTCCTCGGCCGAAATTTCAGCGAGGTCCTGAATATGGTCCGAGATCACGGTGCAGCCCTCGGGGCTCACATCCGCATAACCCGAGGCTGCGAAAAACAGGCGGTGGCTGCCATCAGGCATCGTCACGTCGATCACGCCGGGGCGCACCATCGAGAACACATGCGCGTGGCCGGGCAACACCCCAAAATCCCCCTCAACCCCTGGAATCTGCACCGTGGGCACATGCGCATCGACCACCACGGTGGCCGGCGAAATGATTTTCAGGTGAAAGGCGTGCGCAGTTGCCATGGTTATGCTGCCTGCAGTTCTTTAGCTTTTTCGATGGCTTCTTCGATGCTACCCACAAGGTAGAAGGCGGCTTCGGGCAGGTCGTCATACTCACCAGCCACAATCGCTTTGAACGACGCGATGGTGTCCTTGAGCTTCACGTATTTGCCGGGCTTGCCGGTGAAGATCTCCGCCACATGGAAGGGCTGCGACAAGAAGCGCTGGATTTTACGCGCACGGGCAACGGTGAGCTTATCTTCTTCCGAAAGCTCATCCATCCCGAGAATCGCGATGATGTCTTGAAGCGATTTGTAGGTTTGCAGCACGCGCTGAACATCGCGCGCCACCTTGTAGTGCTCTTCACCGACCACGGCTGGCGACAGCATGCGGCTGGTTGAATCAAGAGGATCTACCGCAGGGTAAATCCCAAGCTCCGCGATTTGGCGGCTCAGTACGGTCGTTGCATCCAAGTGGGCAAAGCTGGTTGCGGGTGCTGGGTCGGTCAAGTCATCCGCAGGAACATAGACGGCTTGTACCGAGGTGATCGACCCTTTTTTGGTGCTTGTGATGCGCTCTTGCAGGTTACCCATTTCCGTCGCCAAGGTTGGTTGGTAGCCCACGGCCGATGGAATACGACCCAGCAGCGCCGATACCTCGGAACCCGCTTGGGAGAAGCGGAAGATGTTATCGACGAAGAACAGAACGTCCTGCCCTGCGACATCACGGAAGTATTCCGCCTGGGTGAGACCCGTCAGCGCCACGCGCGCACGCGCCCCTGGAGGCTCGTTCATCTGGCCGTACACCAGCGCCACTTTCGATTTCGATGGGTCTTCAAGGTTGATGACGCCCGACTCGATCATCTCGTGATAGAGGTCGTTGCCCTCGCGGGTGCGCTCGCCCACGCCGGCGAATACCGAGTAACCACCATGGCCTTTGGCGATGTTGTTGATGAGCTCCATGATGAGTACGGTTTTACCAACGCCCGCACCACCGAACAGACCGATTTTACCGCCTTTGGCATAGGGTGCCAGAAGGTCGATCACCTTAATGCCGGTCTCGAGGACTTCGTCATCCGTCGATTGATCAACGAAGGCGGGCGCTTCGGCATGGATGGGGGCCACGCTTTTTGCTTTCACAGGGCCACGCTCATCGATCGGGTCACCGATCACGTTCATGATGCGGCCAAGCACTTCCGGGCCCACGGGTACCGAAATCGGCGCGCCGGTATCAACGAGCAACTGGCCACGGGTGATGCCGTCCGTTGCATCCATCGCAATGGCGCGTACCGAGTTTTCACCCAAATG
The DNA here is from genome assembly GCA_964578965.1 of uncultured Azospirillum sp. Taxonomy (GTDB): domain Bacteria; phylum Pseudomonadota; class Alphaproteobacteria; order Rickettsiales; family UBA3002; genus QFOX01. Next base: position 1,946 of record CAZOFC010000081.1, on the reverse strand, counting down.
CTGGGCCACTTCGAACACGAGGCGGCGGCCATCGATGGTCGCTTCAAGCGCGTTCAGGATTGCGGGCAATTGGCCCTCTTCAAATTTCACATCGACCACCGGGCCAATGATTTGCGTGATGGCGCCCTGAGCCGCTTCCACTTTTTGTTTTTTAACTGCTGCCATGATGGTCTCCTATTAAATTGCTTCAGCGCCCGAGATGATCTCGATGAGCTCTTTGGTGATGTTGGCCTGACGGGTGCGGTTATATTTCAGTGTCAGTTTCTTGATCATTTCGCCGGCGTTCTTGGTCGCGTTTTCCATCGCGTTCATCTGTGCGCCATAGAAGCCTGCGTTGTTCTCGAGCAGCGCGCTAAAAATCTGCATCGCGAAGTTGCGCGGCAATAGATCAGCCAAGATTGCTTCTTCCGAGGGCTCGTATTCGTAGCTGCTGGTGGTGGCGCTCGCGCTTGCGTCCTTCACCTCAAGTGGCATGAGCTGCTGGAAGGTGACGACCTGTGAAATCACCGAGCGGAACTGGTTATAGAGCATGGTAATGCGGTCGATGCCATTTGCGTCCATGTCTGCAAAAATCTCTTCGGCAATGCTCTCGGCCATGCGGTAACTGGTGCCTTTGGCAACATCGACCTTCGAACCAATGAACAACGACTTGAATTCACCACTCAGCCAATCGCGCCCTTTGCGACCAATGGTATAGACTTTCACCGTTTTGCCTGCGGCCTGCAATTCGCGGATACGCTTTTTGGCCGCACGCACGATGGAGGAGTTGAACGCGCCCGAAAGACCACGATCCGCCGTCACCACAATCAGCAATTCGATTTTATCGTTGCCCGTTCCGCCAAGCAGCACAGGCACATTGGCCTGGCCCTTCGCACCACTCGCCAACCGCGCCACCATGGCTTCCATGGCCTGCGCGTAGGGGCGCGCGGATTCCGCTGCTGAGCGCGCACGGTTCAGCTTCGCCGCCGCCACGACCTTCATGGCCTTGGTGATCTTCTGCGTCGATTTGACCGACTTGATGCGGACTTTGAGGTCCTTCAACGAGGGCATGATGGAACCTAAATAAAGCGGGTTTTCACGGTTTGGATGGTCTCTTTCAGCTGAGCTTCCGAGGCATCCGTCAGTTTCTCTTCTTTCTTGATGGTGGCCAGCAGCGTTTTATGGCTGCGCAGATCCGCAAGCAGTGCCGCTTCGAACGCGCCGACCTTGTTCAGGGCGATCTCATCGAGGTAGCCTTTTACGCCCGCGTAAATCACGCAGACTTGCTCTTCCATTTGCAGCGGCGAATATTGTGCCTGCTTGAGAAGCTCGGTCAGGCGTGCGCCGCGTGCGAGCAGTTTTTGCGTCGCGACATCCAGGTCGGAACCGAACTGGGCGAAGGCTTCCATCTCGCGGAACTGAGCGAGGTCGAGCTTAATCGTGCCGGCCACTTGCTTCATGGCTTTCACCTGCGCCGACGAACCCACGCGGCTTACCGACAGACCGACGTTCACCGCCGGGCGAACACCTTTATAGAACAATTCGGTCTCAAGGAAGATCTGACCGTCGGTGATCGAGATCACGTTGGTGGGGATGTAGGCCGATACGTCACCCGCTTGGGTTTCAATCACGGGCAGGGCGGTGAGCGATCCTGCACCTTTATCATCCGACATTTTTGCGGCGCGCTCGAGCAAGCGGCTGTGCACGTAGAATACATCGCCCGGATAAGCCTCGCGCCCTGGTGGGCGGCGCAGGAGGAGCGACATCTGGCGGTAAGCGACGGCTTGCTTACTCAGATCATCGTAAATGATGAGGGCATGCTGTGCGTTATCACGGAAATATTCACCCATCGCGCAGCCAGCATAAGGCGCGAGATATTGCAGCGGCGCGGCTTCGGAGGCGGTTGCAGCAACCACGATGGTGTATTTTAGAGCGCCGGTTTCCTCGAGCTTTTTGACCACTTGCGC
>CAZOFC010000080.1:0-9434 GCA_964578965.1 uncultured Azospirillum sp. | reverse complement strand
TGGGGCTGCCTGAACGAGCTCTTGGGCACGCGCGCGAGCTTGGTGTGGGCATTGCCATTGAGCCCAACAACGGTGTGGTAATTAACCTAAGTGCCGAAAAACCGGGCATTGTGGGGATGGTGGAGTGGGGCTATCTCGCGCTTGATGGCAACACGTTCATCGACAGTAACTCAAGCGTCATTCGCACGCGCCGTAAAATCCGTGACGATGGGTGCGTCGTTGTCTCGGTGGTGATGGATAAAAAGGGCCAGCTTGCCTGCCCACCAATGATTTCCGCCCCCGGCTGCCTCGATGATAGCGATGATGAGGAACTGCTCACCGCGCTTCGCGACGAAGTCGTCGAGGCCGTTGCCAAAGCAACCCGCGGCGGGAGCAAAGGCCGCATGCTCGATGAATCCATCCGTGGCGCGCTTCGTAAAATGATTCGCGATGAGCTCGGCAAAAAGCCCGTGCTCGATGTGCATATCCATAGTATGTGATGTAGTATTGTCATTGCGAGGAGCGTAGCGACGTGGCAATCCAGAAAAGAGAAAAATCTAGCGCCAAAGACTTGGCGCACTGGATCCTCACGGCCTCCGGCCTCAGGATGACAATTCTATCATTATCGGGATGGCATTCGGCGCTGCTGCTTTTTGCCGCAGGCGCGCTCATGGCGCTTGGCTTTGCCCCCTATGATGGCTGGCCCGTTATTTTCGTTAGCCTGCCACTATTTTATTTAGTGCTCACCAATTCCTCTAGCTACCCCCAAGCCGCGTGGCGCGGGTTCTGTTTTGGCTATGGCCACGCCATCGCCGGTACGTGGTGGATTGCGAATGCCCTGTTAGTGGATGCTGAAAAATTCGGCTGGCTATTCCCATTTTCAGTACTTGGCCTTAGCGCTGTGATGGCGCTGTGGTTTGTGGTGTTTGCGCTGCTCGTGCATGCGTTTCGCGCCCGCATGGGCGTGCTTTTATTTGCGATGCTGTGGGTGCTGGTTGAGCTCGCCCGGTCATGGGGTATGTTCGGCTTTCCGTGGAATTTGCTGGGTTATATGAGCCTTGCCTCATTGCCATTCGCGCAAGGTGCAGCGCTGATTGGCACCTATGGGCTGAGTTTTATCTTGCTGCTGCTTGGGTTGCTGCCGGTCATCTGGCTTGGCTCATTAGCCATGCGCAAGAAGCTATTAGTCAGTCTAGTTTGTTTCAGCATTTGCGGTGGTGTGTATCTCTATGGCAGCGCACGGCTTGAGGCGCCCATCACCTATACGCAAACTCTGCTGCGCCTTGTACAGCCCAACATCGCACAAACCCTAAAAGGCTCAAAAGCGGGCCAGCAGGCGGCGGTCGAGGTGCTTTCGCGCCTGAGCACCCAGCCAGCCGTGCCGATGCCGGATGTGACCATCTGGCCTGAAACGGCCTATCCCTTCACCATGCGGATTGATGCGCCGCAAGCCATGCCTGCCATCAAAACCCTCATCACTGGCGCGGTGCGTGCCGAAGGGGAGCGGGGCAACCTGAAGCTATGGAACAGCATTGTTGCCCTCACCGAGGATGGCAGCGTGCTCGCTCACTATGATAAGCACCAGCTGGTGCCGTTTGGCGAGTTTGTGCCGCTACGCACTGTGCTACCGCTCGATAAAATTACCCCCGGCGCGATTGATTTCTCCCGCGGGGCAGGACCAAAAACTGTTGCGCTTGACGGGCTACCGCCCTTCAGCCCGCTCGTGTGCTATGAGGGGATTTTCCCTCAGCATGCGGTCGATAAAGCCCAGCGCCCAGCGTGGCTACTGAACCTTACCAATGACGGCTGGTATGGCGATACTGCCGGGCCCTATCAGCACCTTGCCATGGTGCGCATGCGCGCGATTGAGCAAGGCCTGCCCACAGTGCGCGCCGCCAACAGCGGTATCTCCGCTGTATGGGATAGTTACGGGCGTGTCGTAGGGGGCTTGTCACTCAACCAAGCTGGGGTGGTAGATGTGTATTTGCCCGTAAAAATTGCACCCACGCTCTATGCGCGCTCTGGTGTGTTAGGAATTTTCGTGCTGCTGATTTTGGCATGGGTTGTGCACAATCTGGCGGTAAAGCGGCGGTAATAATAAAGAAAATGTTAATTTCCTTGCGGCCATGACGTAATATTGCTATCGAGTTCGCAATAGGGTTGTATTAATATGATTAACTCGCGTGAAGACATTATGAGCACTCCCCATCCCGTTGATATCCATGTAGGCCGCCGCCTTCGCCTGAAGCGCACCTTTCTTGGCCTAAGCCAAGAGTCGGTCGGCAAACAAATTGGCGTCACCTTCCAGCAGATCCAGAAATACGAGCGTGGAATCAACCGCATGGGCGCCAGCCGCCTCTATGATTTCGCCAAAGCGCTTGGGGTTCAGGTTTCCTATTTCTTCGAAGGATTCGGTGATTACGCGCTCGAAGATAGTAACGCCGCCATGGGCGCTGCCGAACCCAACGCCCCCGCGTTTGAGCACGAGAACGTGAATAACCGTGAAACGCTTGAGGTGATGCGCGCTTATTACCGCATTAAAAACCCAGCACTGCGCAAGCGCGTCGTTGAGCTGATCAAGGCCATGGCTGCCGAAGATAAAGTTGCGTCTTAGCCGCTAAACGGCTTGACGTTTTCTCAAAACCAACTAGCAAGAACGCATTGGTGGGCATTTGATTGCTTGGCGGCCACCTTACTTGGAGTTTCCAAGATACCGGTCTAAGCGGAATTTGATGGCTGCCAGCGTCATTCCCACACCTATGAACCAGTAAGGAGTGGCTTGTGAACGCGCAAACGTCAGACCGTAAATCGTATATTTTTACCAGTGAATCGGTTTCAGAGGGCCATCCCGATAAAATCTGTGACCAGATTTCAGATGCGATTGTCGATGCCTGCCTGAAAGAAAACCCCGAGGCGCGCTGCGGGATCGAGACCATGGCCTGCACCAACCAGGTAGTCGTGGCGGGCGAATTCCGCGATGCGGACAGCATCACCCCAGCGCGTATGGAAGAAATCGCGCGCAAAGTAGTGAAGGATATTGGCTATCAGCAACGCGGATTTAGCTGGAATACCTTCAAGTTCGATACCTATGTGCACCAGCAATCGGCGGATATTGCGCGTGGCGTGGATTCGGCCGCCAACAAGGACGAGGGCGCGGGCGATCAAGGCCTGATGTTTGGTTTTGCCTGCACCGAAACGCCTGAGCTCATGCCAGCGACCTTGTATTATTCGCACCGTATTTTGCAGACACTTTCGGAAGGTCGTCGCAGCGGTAAGTTTGCAGGCCTCGAGCCGGATGCGAAAAGCCAGGTGAGCCTCGAATACAAGGACGGCAAGCCCGTGCGCGCTACCTCGGTGGTCGTTTCCACCCAGCACCATGCGGGCATGGAACAATCCGCGATTCGTGAGTTGGTGCGCGGCGTGGTGACAGATATTTTGCCTCAGGGCTGGATGCCCGAAGAGAGCCAGTTCTTTGTGAACCCCACGGGCCAGTTCATCATCGGTGGGCCGGATGGCGATTCGGGCCTCACAGGGCGTAAAATCATCGTCGATACCTATGGTGGCGCCGCACCGCATGGTGGCGGTGCCTTCTCGGGCAAAGACCCAACCAAGGTGGATCGCTCGGCCGCTTATGCTGCGCGCTACCTTGCGAAAAACGTGGTCGCCGCCGGATTGGCAGACCGTTGCACTATTCAACTTTCCTATGCGATTGGCGTCTCGCGCCCAACCTCGTTCTATGTGAACACGCATGGCGCCGCGAAGGTCGACCCAGCACGGCTTGAAAAAGTGCTGCAAGAGATGGTCAATCTCAGCCCACGCGGCATCCGTACACACCTGCAGCTCAATCGCCCCATTTATTTGCCGACCGCAAGCTATGGCCATTTTGGCCGCACGCCCGAGGCAAATGGCGCCTTCAGCTGGGAGAAAACCGATCTGGTCGATGCGCTTCGCCGTGAGTTTGGTATTTCAGCAGCGGCTTAGTTTTTCTAGTATTTTTGTCAATCCCGAGCTAGCTGCCACGCAATTGCACTGTCACCCCGTCTTTACGACGGGGTCCAGCTATTAAAAATCGGGATGCCGTGGTGAACACGGCATGACAAAAGAAATAAAAGAGCGCATTTCAGTTGTGTTCTTGTGATTGTATCGCGTGATAGGAACAGGGCCAGCCATGGAACTTACGTCAAATAAATTCCTTTCCTCCTTCGGCCGCAATCGTGGCCGCAGCTTACGGCCCCATCAGCAAGGGCTGGTCGATGACCTGTTGCCAACGTTAGCGCCAAAGTCCGCCGCACCGCATGAGGGGTTCAGCAAGCTTGCGCTTGAAATTGGCTTTGGTGGCGGTGAGCATTTGCTGGCACAGGCGGCGCACAACCCCGATACCTTATTCATCGGCTGTGAGCCGTATATTAATGGGGTCGCGAAATGCCTTGTTGGCATTGAGGAGCAGAATCTCAAGAACATACGCCTCTTCACGCGCGATGCGCGCGAGCTAATCGAGGCACTGCCCGATGCGTGCCTGGATTCAGTATTCATTCTCTTCCCCGACCCCTGGCCCAAGGCGCGCCATAACAAGCGCCGGTTGGTTAACGCGCAAACCCTCAGTATGCTTGCGCGCATCCACAAAAAAGGCGGGCGCTTATTGCTCGCGACCGACCATGTGGATTACAGTGTGTGGATGCTTGAGGTGCTGCTGAACCACCCTGATTATTCATGGACAGCACAGGAACAGGCCGATTGGAAAACCCCGCCGCGTGATTGGACGACGACCAAATATCAGCGCAAAACCACCGAACAGGGCAGGGAGCCTTTGTTTTTTGAGTGCGTGCGCACCAGCTAGCTGTGCGTTTTGCTCTCGCGCATCAATTGGTCACGTTCAGCCATCAGAGTCTTATACACGCCTTCTGCCGTAAGACCTATGCCACCGATGCCGTGGTCATCGCACGCACAGGCTAAACTTCCAGTGATTGCTTGTACATCGCTAGGGCGAAGTGCCTCGACACTTTTGTTGCCTTCAGTCGCTAGCGTTTCCTTGATGCGTTGAGAGAGACTTTCTAGCGCTTCAAGCCCGTGAATGCTTTGGATAACTGAAAACGCCGCCGCGGGAGGAGCGCCTTTATACTGGCCTATATCATCCGCGCGAATGCCAGCGCGGGTGAGTAATTTTTCATAGTCCGGATGCGAGCGGCAATCATCCAGTAAAAAACGCACGGCTGCACGCTGGGCCAGTTCGTCCATGGTAATTTGGGTTTTGCTCATACGTTCTTCCCAACGGTTATTGTCGCTGTGAACGTGATAGTTGCAGATATTTCTTGCCAAACCAACCATTATTGCATAAACGCACTTCAACAAACACAAATACACTCGACAAGAGGTGGCCCACAAGCCGCCTTTTTTGTTGCCCAGTCGCTAGTCACCAGTCGCTAGTCACCAGTTACGGTGGCTTCAACTGGAGACTGGAGGCCGGAGACTGGAGACTTTTTGAAATCGATTGCTGAAAAAATTGAAGCACTGATTGCCCCCTCCATTGCGGATATGGGCTTTGAGCTGGTGCAGGTGAAGCTGCTTGAGGGCAGAAGCGGCCAAACGCTGCAAATCATGGCCGAGCGGCCGGATGGCAGCATGAGCCTCGATGATTGTGCGATGATCAGCCGCCAGATATCTGCCGTGCTCGATGTCGAGGACGCAATCACCGCCGCTTACCGCCTTGAGGTGAGCTCGCCCGGGATTGACCGCCCATTGGTGAAATTAGCGGATTACAGCACCTATGCTGGCCACGCCGCAAAGATCGAAACGGCGCTCCCAATCAATGGCCGCAAGCGCTTTGCTGGCAGTATCAAAGCGGTTGAAGGCGGCAACGTCATCATCACCGTCGACAACAAAGACCACAGCCTACCATTCATCGATATTCAATCTGGCAAACTGGTATTAACCGATGCGCTTATCAAGGCGCATCAAGCCCGTTTGGCATCATAATTTTCAACAGGAGTAACTACAATGGCCGTTAATCAAGTAATTCATGGTTCCACCGAGATGCTGCAAATCGCGGATGCCGTAGCACGCGAAAAGAATATCGACCGCGACACCGTGCTCGATGCGATGGCGAATGCGATTGAAATCGCTGGCCGTAAAAAATACGGCATTGAGCACAACATTAAAGCCGAAATTAACAAAAAAACCGGTGCGATCGGTCTCTATCGCCTGACTGAAGTGGTTGAGGACGCGGCGGAAAAAGCCGTCGATGAGCTGGGCAACCCCACCTTCAACCCTGTGCAGCAAATCACCGCCTCGGGCGCGAAAAAGAAATTCCCGAAAGCCACCTACGCGGTGGGCGATTTCATCCGCGATGAATTGCCACCCATCGATTTCGGTCGTGTCGCCGCACAAACCGCCAAGCAAGTCATCGTCCAAAAAGTCCGCGATGCCGAGCGTGACCGCCAGTTTGAAGAGTTCAAGGACCGCGTGGGCGAGATCGTCAACGGTACCGTCAAGCGTGTGGAATATGGTAACGTCACGGTCGATTTCGGCCGCGCCGAAGCCGTCATCCGCAAAGACGAACTCATCCCGCGCGAGAATTTCCGCCCCGGTGATCGCATCCGCGCCTATATCTACGATGTGCGCCGCGAGAAAACCGGCCCGCAAGTGTTTTTAAGCCGCGTGCGCCCTGAATTCATGGCCAAGCTGTTCATGCAGGAAGTGCCAGAGATATACGACGGCGTCATCACCATCAAGGCCGTGGCGCGTGACCCCGGCTCCAGAGCGAAAATTGCTGTACTTTCCAATGATTTCTCGGTCAACCCCGTGCTTTCTTGCGTCGGTGTACGCGGCAGCCGCGTGCAGGCCGTAGTGAACGAACTGCAAGGCGAGAAAGTGGACATCGTTCACTACTCGGAAGACCCAGCGACCTTCATCGTCAACGCCCTTTCAAGCGCGGAAGTTTCAAAAGTCGTCATCGACGAAGATTCAGGCCGCATCGAAGTGGTGGTGCCGGATGACCAACTCTCCCTCGCCATTGGCCGCCGTGGCCAGAACGTGCGCCTCGCTGCACAGCTGACTGGCTGGAGCATCGACATCCTCACCGAGGAAGTCGAATCCGAGCGCCGCACGCAGGAATTTAACCGCCTGAGCGAGCTGTTCATTGAAGCGCTCAACGTCGAGGAAGTGATTGCACACTTGCTCGTGACCGAAGGCTTCAGCAGCGTGGAAGAGGTGGCCTACGTGCCAACCGAGGACCTTGCGAACATCGAAGGCTTCGATGAGAACGTCGCCGATGAGCTGAAATCGCGCGCGGCGGAATATCTCAAAGCCAAAGAGGCAGAGATTGCCAAGAAGTTCAAGGAGCTGGGTGTGGAAGAAGCACTCGCCAAGCATGAGGGTTTGAACAGCGATATCGTGCTCAAACTCGCGGAGAACGGCATCAAAACCGTGGATGATTTTGCAGGGCTCGCGACCGATGAGTTCTTCGAGTATGTGCCAAAATCCGGCATCAGCCGCGATGAGGTCGAAGCCATGATCATGCAAGCGCGTGAAGCCTGGTTCGCCGACGAGAAGAAGGCGTAAGTTAGGTGTCAGGTTGCAGGTTTTAGGTGCCAGCCATGAAGAGTGACGCTGCTATTGGTAATCAAAGTAATGCGTCAGCAAATGATTTACTGAAACCTGTAACCAGAAACCTGGAACCTGAACGCAGCTGCATCGTTACCCGTGAGGTAAAGGGTAAGGCGGAGTTGATTCGTTTTGTGGTCGGCCCAAGCCAACAGCTGGTGCCAGATTTGGCGGGCAAACTGCCCGGCCGCGGTATCTATGTAACGGCCAGTAAATTGCTGGTGGCCGAGGCCATCGCCAAGCGTTTGTTCAGCAAAGCTGCAAAACAGCAGATACAAATTCCCGATGGTTTGCTAACCACGCTTGAGCAATTGCTGGCGCGCCGGGTGGGCGAAGCGCTTTCCATGGCGCGCAAGGCGGGCCAGGTCATCACCGGCTTTGAAAAGGTCGAGGCGGAGCTGAAAAAAGGCTCGGTCGAGGCCCTGATTCATGCCGACGACGCGGGCGAGGATGGCATTAAAAAACTGAGCTTTTATCGCGGTCCCACCTTCGCGAACCTGCCGCGCAGCCTCCTTTCTGAGGTGCTTGGCCGCGAGAATGCCGTGCATGCGGTGGTGACCCATGGGCCAGCGGCACCGTTTTTTATTGAGCAGGCGCGCCGTTTTACTTTATTTCTTGGCTGAACTCCACTATAAGCCCTCACCTCGACCCTCGAATGATTGAAAAGCACTGGAAAAATAACGCATGACCGACACCGGCAACACCCCTAAAAAAGACGCGCTGAAGCTCAGCTCGCCGTCCACCTTATCGCTCACCAAAACCGTCGAATCGGGCAAGGTGAAGCAGAACTTCCAGCGTGGCCGCAGCAAAACCGTCACCGTTGAAGTCAAAAAAACCCGCACCTTCAGCAATCGCCCCGGCACGGGCGGCATGGTCGAAGTCGAGCGTGGCACCTCGGAAGCTGCGAAACAACGTATGCTCAATCAGGCCGAGCGCGAGGCGCGCCTGCGTGCCCTGCAGCAAGCGGAAAAAGCCGACGAAGCCCGCCAGCAGGAAAATTTCACTAATTTCGAGCGCGATGTTGCGCCAGCAGATAGCGACGATTTTGCCGATGATGCAGGGGACACCGCAACCAGCACACCCGTTGAAGCCAGCAGCAACGCAGCACCCACCCACCGTTCGCCGATGGATGAGATCGCCGCCCGCAACCTTGAGCGCTTGCGCAATGCCCCCTCGAACCGTTCGAGCCTTGCGACCCCAACCAAGCCCGCTGCCCCGCGTGCGAAACCAAATTTCTCTTCGCCTGCTGCCGCGCCCCGTGGCGCAGATGATGAGTCGGCGGAAGCCAAAGCCAAGCGCACCAAAGCCGCCGAGGATGTGAGCGAATATAAACGTGGCGGCAAGCTGACCATCGCGCAAGCGCTTGGCATGGGCGACGATATGAAAGTGCGCTCAATGGCGCAGGTGAAGCGTCAGCGCGCCAAAGTGCTCAAGAAAAACTCGAGCATTCCGTCAAGCCAGCAGGAAAAGATTGTCCGCGAAGTGCAAATCCCTGAAATCATCACGGTGCAGGAGCTTGCAAACCGCATGGCCGAGCGCGCGGTGGATGTGATCAAAGAGCTGCTCAAGCTTGGCACCATGGCAACGGTCAATCAGTCGATTGATGCGGATACGGCCGAAATCATCGTGGAATCGATGGGCCATAAGCCCAAGCGCGTGAGCGACGCGGACGTGGAAGTGCAACTCGTGCGCGACGAGGACGATTCAGGTGTCAAAACCCCGCGTGCGCCGGTCGTCACCATCATGGGCCACGTGGATCACGGGAAAACCTCGCTGCTCGATGCGCTGCGCCAGACCGATGTGGTCGCGGGCGAGGCGGGTGGCATTACCCAGCATATCGGCGCCTATCAGGTGAC
>CAZOFC010000079.1:0-9490 GCA_964578965.1 uncultured Azospirillum sp. | reverse complement strand
GCAATTGCTGGCCGCGCTGAAGGAAAAAGTGGCAACGCGCATGGGTGCGGTTGCGGTTGCCTCGCCCCTCATCACCCGTGCCCGCCACCGCGAGGCGCTGAATGAGGCTTCGCAATGCCTTGCCAACTTCCGCGCCGATGCACCGCTCGAGCTTACCTGCGAGGAGCTTCGCCTCGCCGCCGTGGCGATTGGCAAAATTACTGGCAAAATCTGGGTGGATGATGTATTGGACCTCGTTTTTTCACGGTTCTGTATCGGGAAGTGACATGTTTTCTCGGCTGCTATGCAGCCCCAGAAAACTGTCATCCCCGCCCCGTCATTCGACGGGGTAAACTCCAGCGGGATCCAATTTAAGGCGATGAAACGATACGAATTGTTTCACGTGAAACATTTTTGGAAGTCAAAAGATGCGCAGTAATGATTTTGATGTGATTGTGATTGGCGGCGGGCATGCGGGCACCGAAGCGGCTGCGGCTGCCGCGCGCATGGGTGCGAACACGTGCCTGCTCACCCACAAGAAATCGACCGTGGGTGAAATGTCATGCAACCCGGCAATCGGGGGTATCGCCAAGGGCACACTGGTGCGTGAGATCGACGCGCTCGATGGCATCATGGGCCAGGCAATAGACCGTGCTGGCATTCACTACAAAATGCTCAATGCCAGCAAAGGCCCGGCGGTACGCGGCCCACGCGCCCAGGCGGATAGAAAGCTCTACCGCGAGGCGGTGCAGGCCCTGCTCGCTGAATACCCCAACCTGACGACAATTGAGGATGCGGCGGACGATATCATCATGGAGAATGGCCGTGTGGTGGCGGTGGTTGGTGCTTCGGGCACCCGCTATGGCACGGGCCGCGTGGTGCTCACCACCGGCACGTTCTTGAATGGCCTCATCCATTGTGGTGAACAGCAAACCCCGGCGGGCCGGGTGGGTGAGAAACCCTCGGTGGCGCTGGCGGAATCCATCCGTGGACTTGGCCTCACCGTGGGCCGTCTCAAAACAGGCACCCCTGCCCGCTTGGATGGGACAACCATTGACTGGAGTGTGTGCACCCCCCAACCGGGTGATAACCCCCCTGTCCCCTTCTCGTACATGACGGATACGGTGACGGTACCGCAGATCACCTGTTACATCACCCACACCACGGATAAAACCCACGACATTATTCGTGAAAATATCCATCGTTCGCCTATGTATTCGGGGCAAATTAAGTCGAGCGGGCCACGCTATTGCCCTTCGATTGAAGATAAAATCACCCGCTTTGCGGATCGTGAGCGTCACCAGATTTTCCTCGAGCCCGAGGGCTTGGATGATAGCACTGTGTACCCCAATGGTATCTCGACCTCTCTGCCTGAGGAAGTGCAATTGGCGATGATAGCAACCATTCCCGGCCTTGAGAATGCCCGCGTGATTCGCCCCGGCTACGCGATTGAGTATGACTATGTGGACCCGCGCGAACTCAAACCAACGCTTGAGACCAAAAAGGTTTCAGGCCTTTACCTTGCGGGCCAAATTAATGGCACCACCGGCTACGAAGAAGCGGGTGGCCAAGGGTTGGTGGCGGGCCTTAATGCGGCCCTCGCCGCTCGTGGCGCTGAGCCATTTGTGATTGATAGATCAGAAGCTTATATCGGGGTGATGATTGACGATCTGACCACGCTTGGCACGCAGGAACCTTACCGCATGTTCACCTCGCGTTCGGAATATCGCTTAAGCTTGCGCCCGGATAATGCGGATCTTCGCCTCACCCCGCGTGGGCTTGCTGTGGGCTGTATTCGCGAAGCGCGGGCCAAAATGTTTCACGTGAAACAATCGCTGTTGGCCGAAGCGTTTCAAATTGTTTCACGTGAAACAATTACACCCAATAAGGCAGTCGCCCTCGGCCTCAAAATGAATCAGGATGGTGTAAAGCGGTCGATTCTCGACTTGCTCGCCTACCCCGATATTACCTTTGAACAGCTCGCTGAGATTTGGCCCGAACTGAAACAGTTTCGTGCCGATGTGCGCGAACAAATCGAGATCGATGCGGTCTATCGTTCTTATCTGGCGCGTCAGCAGGCGGATATCGAACTTTTTAAACTGGATGAACAACTGGCCCTACCCGACTCGCTTGATTACGATACCGTTGGTTCGCTCTCGAACGAAATCCGGCAGAAGTTGAAGATGGCCAAGCCACCCACCTTGGGTGCTGCCAGCCGCATTCCTGGTGTTACGCCTGCGGCCATCACCGCCATCATGACGCATATGAAGCGCCGCAGTCACGCGGCTTAGCGGTTTGTTGATTGAAGGGAACGCTTTGTTCCCTTCGCGCCGTGGCGCTTACCCTCCGCCGCAAGCGGCTCGCGCCATAAAGCGCTACGCGATTACCCAACAATCTCAGCAAATCAATCTCTCATCCAAAATGTTTCACGTGAAACATTTCATGTTCACCCTAGACAGGGTTGGTTGTTTGCGTTATGGCTCGCACATGACTCAGCTAACCACATCGCGCATGCAAAATGTTTCACGTGAAACATTTTCTCCCTTGGCGGACTATGTCGCCTTGCTTTTAAAGTGGAATAAATCCATTAACCTGATTGGCCCGGCGACCGAAAGTGACATTTGGACCCGCCATATTGAAGATTCCGCCCAACTGGTTGCTTTAATTCCTTCCAGCGCCACATCACTCGTAGATCTGGGGAGCGGGGCCGGGTTGCCGGGACTAGTAATCGCTATCATGCGCCCGGATGTGAAGGTAACGCTGGTGGAGCAGGACCAACGCAAAGCCGCGTTCTTGAATGAGGCAAAACGCACCCTTGGCCTAAGTCACATAACCGTGGCGGCGATGAATATTGCCAAGGTGACCGAGCGTTTTGATGTGGTCACGGCACGCGCGCTGGCGCCGCTGAGCGAGCTTTTGGCGATGGCTAAACCCATCATGGAAGAGGGGGCTATATGCCTTTTCCCCAAAGGTGCAAACCACGCTAATGAGTTGGTCGAGGCGGCGCAGACATGGCGCTTTGATTACACGTTAACGCCAAGCAAAACGAATGCCGATTCGGCACTGATTTCACTTTCAAACTTAAACAGCATTACGCAATAAACTAAGAGGCTTCTATGACGCGCATACTCTCTGTCGTGAACCAAAAAGGGGGGGTGGGAAAAACCACCACCGCCGTCAATATGGCAACCGCCCTTGCCGCGATCGGTAAGCAGGTCTTGGTCATCGACCTCGACCCGCAGGGCAACGCATCGACTGGTTTGGGCATCGACCAGAGCAAACGGCTGCGCACCAGCTATGATGTGCTGGTCGGAAATTGCCCATTGGCCGATGCGGCCGTTAAAACGGCCATTCCACGCCTTTCGGTAGTTCCCGCTACCATCGACCTCAGCGGAGCCGAAATTGAGCTTGTAACCACCGAAAGAAGGGAATTTCAGTTAAAGCAAGCGCTGGCCTCGATTCCCGGCCATTGGGACTATGCCATCATCGATTGCCCCCCATCGCTTGGGCTGATTACCTTGAATGCACTCACCGCCAGTGACGCGGTGCTCATTCCGCTGCAATGCGAATTCTACGCCCTTGAGGGCCTCGCCCACCTGCTTAAGACCGTGAAGCTGATTCAGGCCAATCTCAACCCGCGCCTGACCATTCATGGGGTGGTGCTAACGATGTATGACCGGCGCAACAAACTGACCGAACAGATCGAGGCCGATGTGCGTGGCTTCCTGGGAAGTGATGTCTATAAGACAGTGATTCCACGCAATGTGCGCATGAGCGAGGCGCCAAGCCATGGCCAGCCAGCGCTGGTCTATGATCTGAAATGTTCGGGCAGCCAAGCCTATCTGCAGTTGGCGCGCGAACTCATTCAGCGCGAGCGGCAATTCATCAAAAATGCTGCAGCAAATGCTGCAGCATAAATTTACCCTAAGGTGAGGCCAGTAGGCGAACCAGTCATGAACCCGCGAACGCGGCGCACCATAAAATTTTCAGGAGAAAATTTTGGGTGCAACTAACAAAACTACAGGAGATAGACATGGCAAACGCAGCAAAAACCAAAGGCCTCGGCCGCGGATTATCGTCGTTGATGGGGGAGGCGGCATTGGTTGAGGTGGCACCCAATACTGCAGCAAAAAATGCAGCAAAACCGGAAGAGGGCGATGTGGTGCGCCTGCCAATTAGCAACCTGCAGCCAGGCAAATATCAGCCGCGCCGCCATTTCGATGCAACGGCGCTTGAAGAGCTTGCAACATCGATCACCAAGCATGGGTTGATGCAGCCGATCATGGTGCGCGAGATTGCCAAAAATACCTATGAAATCATTGCCGGCGAGCGCCGCTGGCGCGCCGCAAATTTGGCTAAGCTGAGTGTAGTGCCTGTCATCATCCGTGAGGCGAGCGATGAGCAGGCGCTCGAGCTGGCGCTGATCGAGAACATCCAGCGCAGCGATTTGAACCCGCTTGAAGAAGCAGCGGGCTATCAGCGGCTGATGGATGAGTTCGGCTACACGCAGGAAAAACTGGTGCCGATTGTTGGCAAAAGCCGTAGCCATATTGCCAATTTGCTGCGCCTGCTGAAACTGCCCGAGGGCATCAAGCGCCGTATCGATTCCGGCGAGCTGACCATGGGCCACGCCCGTGCGCTGTTGATGGCGAAAGACCCCGAAGCACTCGCGCAGCAAATTGTGGAAATTGGCTTGAGTGTTCGCCAAGCCGAAGACCGCGCGAAAGGTGTGGTGCCGCGCGAATTGATGGACGATGGGCATGATGAAGCAGCATTGGTTTCACGGCCTAAACAGCGCCCACAGCGCCGTGCGGTTGAGAAAAGCAACGATGTGCTACAGCTTGAGAATATGCTCGCGGATTCACTTGGGTTGAAGGTGGCAATTGATACGCGCAGCGCACAGGCGGGTGAGGTGGTGATTAGTTATGATTCGCTCTCGCAGCTTGATGAGATTCTGCGCCGTTTGGGTGGTGGCGTGTAAATTCTATTGGGTCTAGCAATCGCTTCGTTTTTTGCGCTTCCAGTGCTCACGTACTAAAATGTACGCTGCGCGCTGGCTCTCAAAAACATTGCTTATTGCTGACGCCCCAATCGAATTTACAAAGCCTCACGCGTACTTGCGAATAATGTGCGCGTGTAGGAGTCCTTGGGTGCAGCAAAAACGCTCATGGCATCGCCGGTTTCGATGATATCGCCCTTCTTCATCACCATCACTTGATGCGCCATGCTGCGGATGACCTGAAGATCATGGCTGATGAAAATATAGGCCACATCATGCGATTGTTGAAGGGTGCTCAGAAGCGCCAGCACCTGTTTTTGCACGCTGCGATCAAGCGCTGAAGTCGGCTCATCGAGCACCACGAGTTTGGGTTTTAAAATCATGGCGCGGGCAATGGCGATGCGCTGGCGCTGACCGCCTGAGAACTCGTGCGGGTAGCGATGTTTCATCTCGGGGGATAGGCCAACCTGCAGCAAAATGTCATCGACTTGTTGGTAGATAGAAGGGGGCTCTTTGCCCCCTACGCTATCGCTGACCCCCGCCGCACGCGGCTCGCTTACGCTACGCGCTGCATAATCAGCGTTTATGGTTTTTAAGTGTAGTTTCAACCCTTCTGCAATGATTTCGCCGACACTCATGCGCGGGTTGAGGCTCGAGAAGGGGTCTTGGAAAACGATTTGCATGTCACTTCGCGCGGCACGCAAGGCATGCTTGGTTTTGGTATCCAAACGCTCACCTAAAAAGACAATCGGCCCATCGCTTTTCACCAAGCGCAGCAGGGCAAAGCCAAGCGAGCTTTTGCCCGAGCCCGATTCACCAATCACGCCGAGTGTTTCGCCGGCATGCAGGGTGAAGGAGGCGTTTTTTACGGCATGCACGCTACGCAATGTGCGCCGCAGAATCGGACTTTTTATTGCGAAGTTTACATTGAGATTGTTGCAGGAAATTACCTCGGTAGCATTCGCACGAATGGGGGTAGGGACACCCTGCGGCGTGGCCGCAAGCAGCATTTTTGTATAGTCATGCTGGGGTGCAGCAAAAACAGATTTCACCGTTCCCGTTTCCACAATTTTGCCCGACTGCATGACGGCAACGCGGTCGGCAATTTTTTGCACCGTGAGTAAGTCATGGGTGATGAATATCATCCCCATCTCGCGTGATTGTTGCAGTGATTTAAGGAGTGTCAGAATTTGCCCTTGCAGGGTCACATCCAGTGCGGTGGTTGGCTCATCGGCAATCAGCAGTTCGGGGTCATTCGCGATGGCCATGGCAATCATGGCACGCTGGCGTTCCCCGCCAGAGAGCTGGTGCGGATAGACGGTGCCGCGCGTCGCTAGATGCTGCAAGCCTACCGCATCATAAAGCTGCAGCAATTTTTGCTTAGCGGCGTCGCTATTGGGGCTTATTTTTTTTGATTTTGCGCCGCAGCGAACACTGCCAAGCGGCGCTAGTTTTGGTGTCGCGCCGCAGCGTTGGCTGCCAAGCGGCGCTGTGTGATGCCAGCAATAGGCCTCGACGATTTGTTTGGATATGGGGTGCAGGGGGTTGAGCGCGGTCATGGGTTCTTGGAAAATCATGCCCACATGGCGGCTACGGTAGCGATTGATTTCCGCCTCGCTGAGGCTGCTTAGCTCGGTATCGTTTAGGGTGATGCGCCCACGGGTGACGGCATTGCCCGGCAGTAGCTTTAAAATGGCCTGTGCGGTGAGTGATTTGCCCGAGCCCGATTCACCGACGATGGCGAGCACTTCGCCTTTATTCACGCTCAGCGACACATCATCCACCACGGTCGCATCACCGAATTGGATGGAAAGGTTCTGGATAGAGAGGAGGCTCATTTCGCACCCCCACATGTCATGCCGAGTTTATCACGGCATCCCGCTTTTTTAAGCAAGCTGGACCCCGTCGTAAAGACGGGGTGACACGCTGTATATGTGGCTTGAGCGCGCGCCAATGGTTGATAGCTGCTGTGTAGTATGAGGGTCATTTTTCACCCCGCACGAAAATCTTACGCGGGTTGAAGGCGTCGCGCACTGCCTCGCCAACGAACAGCCACAGGGATAGCATGATGGCGAGGGTGAAGAAGCCAATAAGCCCTAGCCACGGCGCTTGCGGGTTGTTTTTGCCTTGGGCCAGAAGCTCGCCCAGTGAGGGTGAGCCCAGCGGCAGGCCAAAGCCCAGAAAATCGAGCGAGGTGAGGGTGGTGATGGCACCCGTGATGAGGAAGGGCAGGAAGGTGAACACCGAGACAAGGGCGTTGGGCAACACATGGCGGCGCAGGATGGTCAGCTCGGGCAGGCCTAGGGCCCGGGCGGCGCGCACATAATCGAAGTTGCGGGTGCGCAGGAATTCGGCGCGCACCACATCGACCAAGCTCATCCAGCGAAAGAGCAGCATGAGGCCAAGCACCCACCAGAAGTTCGGCACCACGATCGAGGAGAGAATAATGAGCAAAAAGAGCATGGGAATACCTTCCCAGATCTCGATGAAGCGCTGCAGGAATAAATCGAGCACGCCGCCAAAATAGCCGGAAAGGGCGCCAACCGTGATGCCGATGATGGAGGAGAAAAACACGAGTAATATGGCAAAGCACATGCTTAGGCGGAAACCGTAAAGGATGCGCGCGAGCACATCACGCGCCTGATCATCGGTGCCAAAAAGATTGGCGGTGGAGGGGGCCGCAGGCGCACGCGCGCTTGCGAAATTGATGGTGTGATAATCAAACGGGATGGGGGCGCGCAGCATCCATCCATGCGTCTTAATTTCGTTTATGATGAAGGGGTCGGCATAGTCCGCCTCGGACTCGAGCACACCGCCGAAGGTGTCTTTCTCGATATAGCGCGTGGTGATGGGCGTGAGGAGTTGGCCTTTGTAATAGACGAGCAGGGGCTTATCGTTGGCGATGAGTTCGGCGAAGATACTTAAGGCGAATAAACCAAGAAGGATGATGGCGGAGTAATAGCCACGGCGGTTGGCTTTGAAGGTGGCGATGCGGCGGCGCGTGATGGGGGAGAGGGTCATTGCTTCACCCTTTCTGTCATGCCGTGCTCGCCACGGCATCCCGCTTTTTTAAGGAAGCTGGACCCCGTCGTTAAGACGGGGTGACAACCTGTATGTTGGGCCACTTTTCGGCGCTTGGTGATGGGGGAGAGCTTCATGGTAATAACCCTTCCATGGCGTCATTGCGAGGAGCCGAAGGCGACGTGGCAATCCATCTTTTTACTTTGTGGCCAAGATGGATTGCTTCGCTAAGCGCTCGCAATGACGATTTAGTGAGTGCGCACATCGCTAGCTTCTCCCCTCGAAATCAATGCGTGGGTCGACGAGCATGTAGGTGATATCGCCGATGAGTTTAAGCACGAGGCCAATGAGCGTGAAAATGAAGAGTGTGGCGAACATGACCGGATAATCACGGCTCAAGGCCGCTTCAAAGCCGAGCAGGCCCAAGCCATCGAGCGAGAAGATGACCTCAATCAGCAGGGCGCTCGTGAACAGCACGGAGAGGATGGCAGCGGGCAGGCCTGCAATCACAATCAGCATGGCATTGCGGAACACATGGCCCAGCATGACGCGCCGCTCGGGGATGCCTTTGGCGCGCGCGGTGAGGACATATTGCTTTGATATTTCCTCGATGAAGGAGTTTTTGGTAAGCAGCGTGAGCGAGGCAAAGCCGCCCACCACCATGGCGGTGATGGGGAGCACCATATGCCATAAATAGTCAGCGATTTGGCCTATGGTGCTCATGCTTGCCCAATCATCCGAGACCATGCCGCGCAGCGGGAACCATTTGAAATAGCTACCACCGGCAAAAAGAATGACGAGCAAAACCGCAAACAAAAAGCCTGGAATCGCTTGGCCGATGGCGACGGCGGTCGAGGTCCAGACATCAAACGTCGAGCCGTCGCGCACGGCTTTGCGGATGCCAAGGGGAATCGAGACAAGGTAGATGATCAGCGTGCTCCATAACCCAAGCGAAATCGAGACGGGGAGTTTTTCGAGCACCAGATCGATGACTGGGGTATCGCGAAAGAAGCTGTCGCCAAAATCGAGCCGCGCATAGGAGGTGATCATGCGCCAGAAGCGCTCGGCGGGCGGCTTATCGAAGCCGTAATGCTTCTTGATTTGCTCGATGAGTTCGGGGTCGATGCCCTGCGCACCGCGATAGGCGCCATTGCCACTGGCCGTGGTGGTGGTGCTGAGGGCGCTTTTTGAAATATCCCCTGCAGCACTCAAGCGATCACCCGTGCCACTGGCGCCGGGGGTGGTTAGCTTTAACATCAGTTGCTCGACCGGGCCACCCGGGGCGGCCTGCACAATGGCAAAGTTGATGAGAAGGATGCCAAGCAGCGTTGGGATCATCAGCAGAAGACGACGCACGATGTAGCTTATCATGAAGAAGTCTCCCGTCGCCAGTCGTCAGTCACCAGAGGTGCAACAGGTGGGCCCCCTCCCTCGTAGGGGGAGGGTTGGGGTGGGGGCGTTATGTGGGAAGAGGGTGCCATGGAACGCCCC
>CAZOFC010000078.1:9424-9657 GCA_964578965.1 uncultured Azospirillum sp. | reverse complement strand
GGCGATCTGCCAAGTATGGAAGAAGTGATGCCCGATGTGTTCGCGGAACTCGTGAAGATTTACCAAAAGCTTGAGGCGCACTACCGCGACATGCAGGACATCGAGTTCACGGTCGAGAACCGCAAGCTGTGGATGCTGCAAACCCGCAACGGCAAGCGCACTGCGAAAGCCGCACTCAAAATCGCGGTAGATATGGTGAACGAAAAATTGATCACCAAAGAAGAGGCGTTGCT
>CAZOFC010000078.1:0-9414 GCA_964578965.1 uncultured Azospirillum sp. | reverse complement strand
CCACGCTTGACCCTAATGCCAAAAAACACGTCATTGCGCGCGGGCTTCCAGCCAGCCCCGGTGCGGCTTCTGGCAAGGTGGTGTTCACCGCCGAGGATGCCGAGCACGCAGCGAATTTGAAGGAAAAAGTCATCCTCGTGCGCATTGAAACAAGCCCTGAGGATATTCATGGCATGCACGCGGCCCAGGGCATTCTCACCGCCCGTGGAGGCATGACCAGCCACGCCGCCGTGGTGGCGCGTGGCATGGGCAAATGTTGCGTTTCGGGGGCGGGCGATATTCGCATCAACTACGCGCGCAAGGAATTTTCGGCAGGCAGCCTAACCGTGCGCGAGGGGGAGATTATCACCCTCAATGGCTCGACCGGGGAAGTGATTCTCGGTGCCGTCAGCACCGTTGAACCCAACCTTTCGGGGGATTTTAACACCGTGATGGGCTGGGCCGACAGTGTGCGCACCTTGAACGTGCGCACCAACGCCGAAACTCCGCTTGATGCGAAAACCGCGCGCAGCTTTGGCGCGGAAGGCATTGGCCTGTGCCGCACCGAGCATATGTTCTTCGATGCGGAGCGCATCATCGCCATGCGCGAAATGATTGTGGCGGAAACCAAAAAAGCGCGCGAAGTGGCGCTGGCCAAGCTGCTTCCCATGCAGCGCGATGACTTCGCCGCGATCTTCCGTATTATGGATGGCTTACCAGTGACGATTCGCCTGCTCGACCCACCACTGCACGAATTCTTGCCGCATAGCGAGTCCGAGATGCAGGAAGTGGCCGACGCCTCGCACCTGACGCTGGAGGCAGTGAAATACCGAGCGAGCCAGCTGCATGAGGCGAACCCCATGCTAGGCCACCGAGGCTGCCGTTTGGGCATCACCTACCCTGAGATTTATGCCATGCAATCGCGCGCCATTTTTGAGGCCGCATCGCTGGTGCAAAAAGAAGGCAAAACCGTGCTGCCTGAAATCATGATTCCGTTGGTGATGACCGCTAAAGAGCTGCAACTGATGAAAGCGATTGTGGATGCCGCTGCCGCGGAAGTGAACGCTGCCACGGGTATCGAGATTGCTTACCAAGTGGGCACCATGATCGAACTGCCGCGCGCGGCACTGCGTGCAGGCGATATTGCGCAACATGCGGAGTTCTTCAGCTTCGGCACCAACGATTTAACACAAACCACGCTTGGCATCTCGCGTGATGATGCGGCGAACTTCATCGAGCAGTACAAAAAACAAGGCGTGATCGAGCAAGATCCCTTCGTCACCATCGATCAGGACGGCGTAGGTGAGCTGATTCGTTTGGCCACCGAGCGCGGCAAAGCCACACGCGCGGGCATCAAGCTTGGCATCTGCGGTGAGCATGGGGGTGACCCAGCCTCCATCGCCTTCTGCCAGAAAACGGGCCTCAATTATGTCAGCTGCTCGCCGTACCGCGTGCCGATTGCACGCCTCGCCGCAGCACAGGCCGCGATTCGCCAAGCGAAGTAGCCAACAACGTTTTGGCTTGAGGTATGTACGCGATTAGTAGCGTGGCGTTCGCATGCGGCGCTGGATACCTATTTCACCGCCCGGCCAGATAACGAATTCGTCGCGCGGCTCGGCAGGAATATCCATGGTGCGGCCGTTGCCGATGAAATCTGAAAGCAGCCCATCGCTTTGCACTGTGGAGGTCGCCTTTGCAGGCTTGGGTGCGCTTACGAGCGACAGGCGCCCTGCGGGCTGGCCCACAAGCATTTCCGTCTCGCCCGGCGCTATCGTGTAATTTTGTTCACTGCCGGAAGTCTCGTAACGCACCGTGTGCGCCACCTTATCGAGGTTCGTTATGCGAAGGAATGACGCGTGCGCGCCGCTTGCCATCAGCAGTGCAGCCACACCCAACATCCATTTCATGCCCGACATACTCTCACTCCTTGTTAAAAAAATACCTTAACCCAGATGGCATTCGTTACAAGTTACATCTGCTTGAACTTTTGTGCCTGCTCTACCGCCAGCGCGTCAACACGGTCATTGTGCGTATCGCCGCTGTGGCCCTTCACCCAGTGCCAATCAATCCTGTGCTGCGCCGCAATTTCAGCTAACGCTTGCCATAAATCGACATTTTTTACAGGTTTTTTATCGGCCGTTTTCCAGCCCTTTTTCACCCAGCCCGGCAGCCATTCCGTGTAGCCCTGTAGCACATATTTACTATCGGTAAACAATGCTACATCGCAGGGCTCTTTCAGCTGCTTCAAAGCTTCAATGGTGGCGGTAAGTTCCATCCGGTTATTCGTTGTCTCCGGTGCACCGCCGCTGAGTTCCTTTCGCTTTTCGCCAAACATCAACAGTGCCGCCCAGCCGCCGGGCCCGGGGTTACCGCTGCATGCACCATCCGTGTAAATGATCACTTTTTTGCGGCTAGAGGCCATATTCCCCCACCTCTTTCACCCGCTGGTGGAAGCGCAGCTTCGTTGCATATTCAAGCGGGTCGTGCGGACGTACCAAGGCGCTTGGGTCATGGTGCAGCCAATCATGCGCGCGGGTGAGCAAAAAGCGCAGTGCCGCACCGCGAAGCAGGGGCTGGAATGCTGCAATTTCCGGAGCCGTCAGGGTGCGCTGCTTTTGATACGCGGCCAGCAATAATTTGGATTTGGTGGCATTAAACTCGCCGCGCGGCTCAAAGCACCAGGCGTTCAAGGTAATCGCCAAATCATAGGCCAGCGCATCATGGCAGGCGAAGTAAAAATCAATGACGCCGCTCACCTCATCGCCTTCGAAAAACACGTTATCGGGGAATAAATCCGCATGGATAATCCCGTGAGGCAAGGTCGATGCTGGCGGAAAATGCTGCGCAGCATACTCAAGCTCGGTTTTCACTAACTCCTCTAATCCCGCTTGAATACTATCAAGGCGCCCTGCAATCTTTGCATAAAGCTGCTGCCAGCCCGCAAGTGAGAGGGCATTCGAACGCCTGCCCGTAAAGCCTTGCGCAGCTAGGTGCAACTGGCCGAGTGCCGCCCCCACCGATGCGGCATGGGGGTTGCGAATGACAGTACGGCTTTTGCCATGCAAAAAACTGACCAGTGATGCCTGCTTACCAGCAAGCAAACCAAATAATGTTCCATCGCTGCGCTTCACGGGGTTGGGGCACGCCACGCCATGGGCGGCCACATGCTCTAGCAATTCCAGAAAAAACGGGAGATCAGCTGGGTTAACACGCTTTTCATAGAGCGTGAGAATAAACTTTTCTTCCTGCCCCGTCGGCGATTTCACCCCAAGCAAGTAGTTACTGTTCTCCACCCCTTGCGCAATGCCAACCGCAAATTCAAGCGCGCCGACGGTGTAATGCGCCTCGAGATGGTCCGCGATTTGCTCGTTCGTAAGTTGGGTGTAAACCGCCATATTTTAAACCTAGATGATGAATCAACTGCCCGCACAGCGCGCATATGCAGGCCTTCTTTTTTCTCCATAGTCGATGAATCCCCTGCTGTCACTTTTTTGCGTGAACCCCCATTTTTTACTGGTAGAGCAGCACGTAGTTGATTAGGATTATGTTCGCTCGGCGGTCGCAAAGCGGCTGTCCTAAATCAGTGCAAAATGAAACACCCAAAAACCCAGGAGAGTGGCATGTTCCGCCGTAGAGAAGATGGCTCAGAAGAATTAATCAGCGAAACCGAAGGTGCAACCATGGTCACGAACCCAACAAGTAACGCAACAGCAACGCCGCCAATCCTGGCCAGCGCACCTGCCACCCCGCAACAACCCACGCCAAGCTTCCGCCCGGTACCGCCGCAGGCGGCCATGGTCGCGGCCAATCGCCCGGCTGCTGTGCCTGCTGCCGCTGCTGCAGCCCCAGTGAGCGAAGCTGCGCGCCCCGCACCTGTGCCTGCGACGGCGGCAACGCCAATTTCTCGCCCCACCAGTTCAAAGCGCGTGCTGACCGTTGGCCCCGACATTCAAATGAAAGGCGAAATCACCAGCTGTGACCGCGTGGTGATTGAAGGCATGGTCGATGCCACGATGCGTGATGTGCATACCGTAGAACTCGCTGAAAGCGGCGCGCTCAAGGGTACGGCCGAAGTGGAAGATGCTGAGATTTCCGGCAGCTTCGAGGGTGACCTCGTGGTGCGCGGCAAACTCACCATCCATAGTTCGGGCCGGGTGCGTGGCAACATCACCTACGGTGAAGTTGAAATCCAGCGCGGCGGTCAGATCTCTGGCAATATTCGCAACGCAGCGGATGCGAAGGCAGGCATCAACAATCCAGCCAAACGCGCCGCATAAAAAACACTAACGCATTCCTAAAAAGGCTGCCCGAGTAATCTGGCAGCCTTTTTTATTGCACCGTCTTTGCCCCGTAATTGCACCAGCGGGCCACCTCGCAGCGCGCGCATTCAGGCGCGCGGGCTTTGCACACATAGCGCCCGTGCAAAATCAACCAGTGATGGGCATACTGTTTAAATTGCGCCGGTATCGCCTTATCAAGCGCATGCTCAGTATCCAGCGGGTTACTGGTGGCGCACAGGCCAAGCCGATTCGCCACCCGAAACACATGCGTATCGACGCCAATGGTCGGCAGGCCAAGCACACAATTCAGCCAGACATTCGCTGTTTTGCGCCCCACCCCGGGCAGGGTTTCAAGCGCCTCACGCGTGGTAGGCACCTGCCCGTCATATGCATCCAGCAGGCGCTGACTCAGGGCAATCACGTTTTTAGCCTTGGCATTGAAAAGGCCAATGGTTTTGAGGTGATTCTTCAGCCGCGCTTCGCCAAGTTTCACCATTTTCTCGGGGCTGTCTACTTTTGCAAAAAGCGCTTTGGTCGCCTTGTTCACCCCCACATCCGTCGATTGTGCCGAGCAAACAATCGCCACCAGCAGGCAGTAAGGGTTGGGGGCCTCAAGCTCGGTTTTAGGGTGGGGCTCACGCGCCGCAAAATGCGCAAAGATGGCGTTAATCGCTGCGGGTGTCAGTTTTTTTGTGCGCTTGGCCATGCCCATGTTCGAGCAGCAAACCCGCCGTTTTTCAAGCAAAACATGGGCAAACTTTCACAAAACTGTCACAATCGGGCACAGGGCATTATGCTATAGTTTGAGCATGGATAATCGTTCTTCACTCTTTGGCAGTTTCATGAGCGGCGCACTATCGAGCGCGTTCAGTGGCGCCTTGATGGCGGGGATTGTATCCATGGTCACCCCACTAATATCGACTGCGGCGGGCGTTACATTTCTTGGCACACTCGCTGCGACTGCGCCCATGATGATTTTGGCCACCAGCATCTTTGGCGGCGTCATGGGTATCAAGCGCGCCATGTTCGATGCCCCAAGCAGCGCGCGTAATCAATCCACGGTTATTCCGGTTCCCGTTACTGGCCTATCGGGCCCTGCCGTAACAGTCCCCACCGTTGCCGCCGACCAATCACTAGAAGCCGAACAGCCAAGCCGTAACTGGGTGGCAAGCACCGGCCGCGAAGCGGACGCACAAAGCCGCATTCAGCAAATCATCTCCCAAGGCAGCATGAGCGATAAAGACCGCGCCAGCGCCATTTTAGCCGCGCGTGAAGCCGCCGCCGCAAGCGAACCCGCCCGCGGTTAATTCTCTTCATCAAACACGCATTCGTGTATATCTCTCAGCCCGCACTATCGATGCGCGACGACCTGCACCCATCGAAATGTTTACATACGCCCATCCCGCATTCACCCATTAAACGCGCTCGCTTAATAGGGTGCTGAGAGTTCGGCAGATGAATCTAAGCACTAGACAATACACTCTAGGCACTAGGCACTAAGCACCCATCATCAGATACAGCTGTGATAAAAGCGCTTGGTTTATAGCTGATTGGCCAACGCGGGCGATGGCGCTAGCGTCTTGCCATCATGGCGACGCTCACCTTCGAGCGTGGTCTCGGGCCCCTCACGCGTGATTGGGGCTTCATTCTCCACAGCATCAGGCAAGCCTGTAAGCCCATTACGATGGCGCGCCGGATGATGCTTTTTCTCCTCGCGTTTGCGCGCAAAACTATGCCCCGCCACATAAAGCAACATCGCCGCGGCGGCCGTCGCGAACACATCGAGCGCACTGATCTTGCCCAGCAGGAAGGAACGGCTTGGCACCAGGCGGCCTTCTTTCATCACCTCGGTCGGCTTACCCAGCGCCTTACAGGTGCGTTCCGCAAATTCATTCTCAAACATGGCGAATGATTTTGGAAACATAGAACTTGCGCCAAAAATCGCTGCGAATACTGCGCCCCATGCGGTCAGACGGGCCTTCACCAGGCTGCCCCAGGTCTGTTGTGGCTGCGCCTCGATCTGGTCGGGTGGCGTGGCATCACCCAAAATCGTATTGAGTCCACTAACCGTCGTCACCTTATGCTTCTCGGCATAGCCCACAGGGAGTAACATGGCGTTACCGCCCATCATCAAGGCCGTGGTCATCACCGCGTCTTCGGCAATTTTCTTGCTCACCAGCTGGGGGGCCACCTTTTCCACCGCTTTATGCAAGCCATTCACGATGCCAAAATAGTAGCGCTCGCCAACCGCTGTGTGCCTGAAGAGATAGGTCAGCGGCACCGTGGCCACAAATGTGCCCACGCCTGCAATCCCGCCATAGACCGCCCAATCGAAGAAGCGCTCGCCTTTCGATTTGGTCTTTTTGACGGGTGCGCAGGGCTCCGCCTCGTGAGGGGTTGGGTCGGTCGTGTTCAAAATAGCAGACTCCTTCACTTTTAATTCTATCAAGAATCCGCGCCAAAAGTATGAAGGTTTGATGACAAAATCGGCCTAAGTGCTTGGGCCCTGCGGACATTCACCCCATGAGAAACGCGATGCGCAAAATCATCAAAAAGAGCAAGGAGTTTTTCGTTAAGCGTAGCGGCACTACGTGTACGAAAATGTTCGCCGCTATTTTTGATGATTTTCCATCGCCCCTCGGTTGCAGCAGAAACTGCGCTCTGCTGCGTTAAAACCCTTGAAAATAGAACCACTATTCCCTGCGGGTTTCGCCTTGCATAGCACTGTTTCTGCTACGCAACGTTTCCATGTGGTGAATGTCCACAGGGCCTTAGCCGAGGCACTAAATCCTCACTTGCCAACAAAACCCTATTTCTCATTACCACCCCTCATATTTGCACTTGGCAACCCGCAACAAGCGCACTAGCGTGTGTGCGATTCATAACGCCATCGTGGCATCATTATCTTTTGTACTAGGAGTTTTTATCATGCGCGCACTCGTTCTTGGCTTACTGGCTGCCACTGCCCTTTCCAGCATCAGCGTTACTGCTCAACCGGCATCGGCTGCCCCCTTCACCAATGCCAGCGCCCCACTGACGGCAGAAGAACTTGCAGGTATCAAGGCCGAAGCGGCTGAGATCAAGCGCAAGAAAGCGGCTGCGGCCGAGCGTGCACGCAAAAAACGTGAAGCCGCTGCCGCCAAGCGCCGCGCGGCCGAGGAAGCAAAGCACGAGCAAATGGCCAAACCTGCTGAGGTTGAACCCGTCATCAGCGCGCCTGTGGCCGGTGATGTTGCCCCAGCCATGGATGCACCAATGAGTGCCCCCGCCGCCATGCCAGATGCGGGCATTCCAGCGGCCGCACCTGCTGCGGCACCTATGGCTCCAGCTCCTGAAGCGGCTCCGGCTGCACCAAGTGCTGCGCTGCCGGTCACCGCACCAGCTGCACCCGCACCCGCTGCCCCAGTACCTGCGGCCAGTGACCTGCCACCGGTTGCGCCAGCAGCACCTGCGGCACACTAAGCCTCAAGGCAGACTAAAAACGACAAAGGCCCCGGAGCAATCCGGGGCCTTTTTTGTTTATGTTAATGGAAAAACTTCATCCAACTGTCACACCATTCATGGGGCTGACAACGTATTATAATAGGGTATTTTTTAGTGAGACCCTGCTATGGCCAGTAATTCAGCGCTTCAGACCGATGATCATTTGCTCGAGCAAATGAAGGCGTACCGCGTCTCTGGATCGCAGTTAAATCAGCATGCACAATCGATTGCCGAACAGTTCGGTATTTCAGGGGATGTTGAGGTATTTGTCTCGCGCTCGAAGCTTATCAATGCTCAGATGCGCGACACAATCCATGGCAAGCGCATTGTGATTACTGAACCAATGCTGCATGCACTCGATAGCTCAGCGCATGGCCATGTTTCCGACGAACTCAAAGCCGTGATCGGGCATGAATTAGGGCATGTGGCCGAAGGTGGTCTAAAGCCTTATCTGCTGGGCGGCCTGCTCCCTATTTATGCGCTGCCGGTCATTGCGGTGGTTGCGCGGCATTACATCATGCGCGCCCATGAAAAACAGCTACCGCCCTATGAAGCACGAAATTATATCTATACGCAGGCCGATGCGGAGCATGCGCCGCTGCCCTATCAGACAGATGGTTCTTCACCTCAGGCGCATACCCATGAAGAAAAGGCGATTGTAAGCCTGGGTAAGGACGTTGCCGTTGGCGCATTGGGCTTGGGCGCGGGCTCATTTCTTGCACGATTCAATAGCAACCAGCTTGAGCATCGTTGCGATCGCTGGGGGGCCAGGGCCAGCAGTCCTGAAGCGATGATTCGCTCCTTCCAGAAAATGGAAGATGCCTATGCGAACATGAAGCTATCGAATATAAAAGTTCCTTTTGAAGACCCCTTCGCCTATGGCGAAGTGAAGAGCAAAGTTGGCAAAGTCTTTATCGATTTTTTACGCGAAACCGTTGCTTCGCACCCTGACACAGCAAGCCGCATTAAATATCTTGAAAAATTGGCCGCTAAAACCGCAGCACACGCGCTTTAAATTCCGCCCAGGTTAATTGATTCAATCAGGATACAGATAAAAGTAGGGAGATTTTGAACACAAAAAAGGCCGTTTTGAAGGTCTGGCGACGTCCTACTCTCCCAAGCCTTGAGACTTAGTACCATCAGCGCTGAAGGATTTCACGGTCGTGTTCGGAATGGGTACGTGTGGTTCAACCTTCGCTATAATCACCAGACCGTCAAAACGGCCTTTTGAGTGGGCGGATAGCTGTTAGGCCATCCGCCCGTATTTCATAGGTATCTACATATGTGATGCTAATCACTGCATCGCTTGGCAGCCTTCGCTGCGATGCGATACAAAACTAGTTCAACTCAGACACTCAGGTCCAGAACAAAGCACTGCTTTGCACTGTACGTGAGGGTATCATAAATTCAATCAAGCCGATTTCGACGAGTCGAAATGCTAGATAAAACAATGGAGCAATTAGTACCAGTTAGCTGCACTCGTTACCGAGCTTCCACATCTGGCCTATCAACGTGATGGTCTATCACGGCTCTCATAGGGAAACCTTGTTTTAAAGCTGGTTTCACGCTTAGATGCTTTCAGCGTTTATCCATTCCGCACATAGCTACCCAGCTGCGCCATTGGCATGACGACTGGTGCACCAGTGGTGCGTCCAACCCGGTCCTCTCGTAC
>CAZOFC010000077.1:0-9705 GCA_964578965.1 uncultured Azospirillum sp. | reverse complement strand
GGGGGTATGCCGATGACTCCACAGGAAGAATTACAACGCATTGAACGCCTGCAGCGCGAGCTCTACGAGAATCGCGACGCCGTTGCTAGAGTCGCGCGGCTTGAAGAACGGACACAGTTTATCCCCAAAGAGGAGGTTAAACAGGGCTATCAGCCTGATAAAGCTACTATGGGCTATCGCGTCATGGTGGAGTCTTTTCAAGCAACCGACCAACAATTGACGCCAACACAAGATGCGCGTTTGAGTCGTGTAACGTCTGTTATTGATGGGTTGAATAGTGATGCTCAGCGTTTCCTCATGCCTTGGTCAAGGGATCCAGCCTCGCGAACGCAGGCATCCCTCGCAGCGTTTACACAAGAAAAAATGGCTCAATTAAATAGCGTCGGCGAGACATACATAAGCGCGGGTCATGACCGACACTTCAACGTGGTTCGCATTAAGCGTTATCAAGATGGAACGCTTACCTACACGCTATATGATTCTGGACACGAAACGCGCGGGGTGGGTGTCAGGGTCGATGAAAATGGTGAACGTAGAGCGCAGGTGAATGCGGTTGAAGAGCGTGTGATTCGCCCCGGCGCTTCGATTGAAGCGCTGATTCAAGCAGAGGCAAGGAAATCCATTGTCAATGCCTCCCCCGAAAATGGTGATACGCGAGCTTACCAAGAGCAACGAGCAATCATAGCCAGCCTCACAGAGCCAACACCGATTCGTGTTGAGGTGCAAGACGGCCAGCGTCGCGGTAACTGTACAACGCGTGGTCAGCGCATCATGATGCAGGATATTCTGGCGGATGATGCGCTAGCTGCACGTGTTCATGGGTTCATTGTAGAAAACACCCCTCAATCTGTTTATCAGGCTTTATCGCAAGAGCGCGAGAATGTTCGTGCGGGCAGAGTGCGTATGCCTGTGCCCGAGCTGCATGCGAGCGAGAGCTGGAAACCCTATAACTCATCTGCATTTGGTGCTTCGTTGCGTTTTGAGACGGGATATGATGCGCGTGTCAATGATGTGACACCGCAAATGCGTAGCTTTACGGATTACATGGGCACGCGTGGCGTGGATGTGAAATGGGGCTATCGTGATGGCAAGGCGTACGCTTATGTACCGCAAACGGACCAGGCTTCATTCAATTATCTAGAACAACATCTCAGAGCTGCGCAGCGCGCTCAGACTGATCCTCTGCATGAATTGAGACTGGATGGTGCAAACAAAGCTGCAAGTTTCGGCCCGTGGGTGCATGCCATCAAAGGTCACGTTGTCGATTTTCGACTCGATGTAACCAATATGCCCGAGGCAACGCGTAACTCCATCATTGAGGGCATGACGCGCCAAGGATTGCCTGCTGCAATTCACTCCAGTGAGTCCACAGGGCGTGAATTCATTCGCGTCACGGACGCCCAGAGCATAGAGTTAATTCGTAATGCGCAGCAACAACGGTTACCCGGCTATATCAAGGCGATGGGGCAGCCAGAGTTAGTCACTAATCGCCAAGGGGTTTATGAATATCGCATCAACGTAAATGCTGTGGACGAGTATAATCGCGTCCGCATGGTTGATATTCTCTCTCAGGCCGGGATTCAAGCCGAGGTGTATGAAGGTAGTCGTGGTGTAGAAATTCGTACCATTGGGGCTGAGAGCTTGGCGATGCTTGATACGCTCACGCGCAATGCTCCACCGCCAGCCCGCTCTGCTCCCATGGCCGAGCAAGGCCAAGGAATGCAACAACAGCAGATGCAGCAGCAACAGCAGCAACAGCAGCAACAGCAGCAACAGCGCCAGTCGTTTGATGGTCAAACGGCGGAAGAGATTAGTGCACGGCAACTGGAAGTGCAGCAGCGCCAGCTTGCTGAAAATTTGGCAAGACAGGCGGCAGCTGAGCCCGCAAACGTGGAACCACGTGTCGCCGTGGATAATACACTCACCAGGATGCAAGAGCCGTCGCAAGGTGTACGGGTGAGCCCCAACCCCGAACTTGCCGCAGTGCAGCTCGAGATACAACGCCAGCTTCAAGCAGCCGCAAGGGAGGCCAGCGCGCGCGCTGGCACGGTGGATGCCGTTGAGCGCCGCTCGGATGACTCGGTAGGTTCGCGGTTGCGCGGCGCTGCCGAAGTTGGGGCGCCTGATGGTGCGGTTAAGCCTGCTGCTGACTATAACCCTTTACAAGACCCATGGGCCATTGCTCGCTCTAATCTACTGCCGCAGATGTCGCCAGATCAGCGTGCTGTGGCTGAGCAATTGATGGCGCAGCGCAGAGAGCTTCAGCAGCAGATGCCCGAGGCGCTTGGTGATGAGGCTTACAGAAATGCCCCTGATGTAGAAGCTAGACAGTCGATTTTGCAGCAACGCATGGCATACGGTGAGTCAGTGGATGGTATTATCGACACCGCGTGGAATGAGCAAAAATTACCAACTCCAGAGAGCTCTCATCTCAAACCGCGCACGTCGGCAGAAAAAGCACTAGCAGGTCGAATGGCAGCTGTGCGGGCAACTGCGGGCTTGAGTGCAGATAACGATTCAGTTTCAGCGCGCAGTATGCCATCCATGGCAAGTGATGGCCCAAGTGCATCGCTTGCGGTGCCTGCACCTGAGAGCACGACCGCTGATCTGCGCGTTGGCCAGGGTACGGTGGAGCAGCTTCCCCCCTCCAGCCAAGCACGCCCCGCAACTGCAGATGTGCCTACATTCTCGCCCACGGCGGTGCTGGCTGCCAATACGAATGAAGTGGGCGCCAATGGCCGCACGGCCGTTGCGGACGCAGGGGAAAAAACTCCGCCGCGCGCTTTATGCCAGGGGCAACTGCAGTGCCCCAAGCGGCAAATGATGGGGCACGTGTCGCATCACCTAGCTCTGCGCCCACGGCACCCCCAGCTCAAGTTGCACCGGCTGCACCGACAACATCCGTCCCAGCTCCGGCAGCGCCAGCGGCGCCAGCACCGGCTCCAACTCCTACTCCAGCTCCTACGCCAGCACCGGCTCCAGCCCCAGCTACGACGAGTGAAGTAAGCGCTCCTGCGCCAGCACCCGCACCAGCGCCTACATCTGTGGATGTTGTCAATGATGCCCCAACGACTTCAGCTGCTGCCGCAGCAGCAGCGGTGGCAGCGGCAGCAGCGGCCAGCGCCGCTAGTGATGGGCCGAGCGGTAACCCTGAGCCCCATCGCACGAGCGGTGCAAACCGCGCGATGGGCGGCGCAGGCCTTGCGATGTCAACGCAGATGATCCAAACGATTCAGGAGAAGCTGGCGCGCGGGGAAGAAGTTTCAACGGCGGAATACATCGCAGCGGGCGTGAACGTCGGTTATTCGGCGCTCGACACGGCGGGCGTGACCGCGATTGATGATGCGGTCGCAGGCCAGCTTGGTCGTCTAGCGCCGCGCCTTGCAAAAGTGGGTGGGCCGCTGGTGCAAGCTGCGCTTGCGGTGCCCATGATTTACAGTGCGTCGGAAACCGGCGATCCTAAGGCGATCGGTGCGGCAAGCTTTGGTGCCATTGGCGGTATCGGTGCCGGTATGGCCGGTCAGGCGTTGATTCCCATCCCGGGTGTTGGGTTTGTGGTCGGCGTGGTGGTGGGTGAAGGTGCCGCGCATGTTGGCGGACTGGCCGCAGATGCCATGTATAACGAGGACCCAGCCAAACGCGAAGCGGCAGTCAAAGAGTTACAGCAGATTCAGCGTGATTACATCCCCAACCCACTGGACCCACTGCGTGCGCCGGGTGCTACCATTAACCTTGCCGGGGCGGCAGTTTCCTCGGTTGGCCGCGCGGTGAACACGATTGGTGAAGTAGCAAGCTGGGGTGGTGAGCAGCTGGATGGGCTGGCAGATTCGGCACAACAAACGGTCAGCCAAGGGTTGGGGCGCTACCTTCCCGCAGGGGCAGCGGATGTAATCGGTAAGGTAGCGGCAGCCCCCATGCGAGTGAATGCAGCCACCTTACAGGCGGCCGGGGCGGTGGTGAGCGCAGTTGGTACGGGCGTGGATGTGGTTGGCCAAGGGGCTGAGGCAGTCGGCCATACGGCTAACCGTGTTGCCGACGAAACCAAGCGTGTTGCGGTGGCAGCAGCAACCGAAACGGTACGTGTTGCAGGTCGTGCCAAGGAAGAATTCAGCCGTACTTACGCGCGCGAATATGATAAAGACCCAACTATGCGTGGTGCTGCCAAAGCTACCGTTGCCGCGACCCTCGATGTCGCGGACAAGGGCGTGAAATATGCCGAGCGCAAGGTGAACGAGGTCATTGATTCAGGTAGCAAATTGGCATCGGATACGCTGTCATGGGTTGCGGATCGCACCCCGTCATGGCTTGGCGGCAATGTTGGGCGCGGTAAAGAGGCTGATGACAAACCTGCGGCGCGCAAAGCTCCGGCTCCGGCTGCGGCAGCAAAACCGCCATCAATCAGCCAGCAAACGCTCGATGAACTAGAAAAAGCAGGTTGGACCAAGAAACTCGACTTGAATGGTGATGGCCAAATCGCTGTGAATGAGGTCAACGCGGCCTTCAAAAAATACGGCATCACGGCAGGACGGGTGGATGACAATAAAAACGGCAAGCTAGATTCACAGGAAATTTCGGAAGACCTGAATGTCGCAATTCGGGCACGTAAAGCGTCTGGCGCGGCACGCGGGTAACCATCCTTTTCTCTATCGCATCGCCCGGCAGGCTTGCCAAGGACGCGTGCCTCACTTAAGCCATGCGTATGCATGGAAATGAACTTCAGCCACAGATTGCCTCAGAAATCATTGCGCAGGTGCGGGTGGGCGATTATGCGCGCTTTTTGGCGATTCAACTTGCGCCGAGGGATAAGCGCGCCGCGCTCTATGCGCTGACGGCATTTCATGGTGAAATATCAGCGATTGCTGACAAGGTCAGTGAGTCGATGATTGGCCATATCCGCCTTGCTTGGTGGCGCGAAGCCGTCGCCGAAATGGCGGCAGGTGCAACGCCGCGCCACCACCCCGTGACGTTGGCGTTGGCCCCGCTGCTCGCGAGCATGCCAAGCCTTGCCGATGATGTAGATGCCATGCTTGACGCGGCGGGTGCAGAGCTAGAAAACGCGGTGTTTGCAGACGAGACGGCGTGGCTGGCGTATGCCGATGGCAATGCAGGTGCGCTTCACCGCGCTTGGGCGCGGGTGCTGGATGCAACTGCTGCACAGAACCAGCAGGATGCAATTCGCAAACAGGCCGGTATCTGTGCAATGATTGAGGCCTTGCACCGTATTCCTCGTATGGCCTCGCGTGGGCACATGCGCCTGCCGCCTGAACTTCTCGCGGCGCATGGCCTCAGCTCGCTTGCCCCATCGGAAGCACTGAATTCTATGGTGCTATCGGTGCTTTCGCCGATTCTAGCAAAGGGTGGCTGTCCCCGTTTAACGGGTGCGTTGCGTCCGCTTGATGGGGTGATGGCTGTGTATCGCCAGACAGCGACGCGACTAGGGCGGGCAGGTGGTAACCCCTATCGGCTCCGGCTGAGCAAGCTTGGACAGGTCTGGGCCGTCCTTAAGTTTACCGATTTGTAATGCAGTTCGGTTTGACCCAAGACCGATTTTGTGCTAGGTCCTTAACAGAATTTAATGTTTTCTGTGTTTTTTCTTGCAGATACCTGACTGCGCAGCTTGGTTAGTAATCTGCTTTGTAACGTGCTGATTGATTGTTGTTTTGCCAAAAAACGAAGTGATGTGCATTCATGCTCACTCAACCATCTGCAGGTAGGCGCCATGAAACAGTATCGATTCAAGCGTTTTTTTAATGAATTCGGGCGGAGTGAAGCGGGGGCGTCGCACTTGGCGGTCGGCGCGCTTTTGGTGGTCTCGATATTGTACGCGACCACGATTATTTAGCCGCTTGCCCGCGCCATTTTTTGCTTTCCAACTGGGAAGCCCTCGGCTAATGCCGCGCCATGAGTGAACATACCGTGATTGAGAATCTGCTGACACCCTTTATGCTGGAAGGCGGCCATGTGCGTGGGCGCGTGGTGCGGCTTGGTAGCGTGGCCTCAACCATCCTTACGCGCTATGATTACCCGCCGGCGGTAGTACGCATGCTGGGTGAGCTTATTGTTATTGCTGGCATGCTTTCATCAAACCTCAAGCATGAGGGTATTTTTACCATTCAAATGCGCGGTAATGGCCTGATACCGCTTGTGGTGGTCGATGCGGTCTATGGTGGCGCGATTCGCGGCTATGCGGATATATCCCCCGAATCTGCGAAGGCCATTACCGAAATGACGGATGCCACCCCGCGCGCGTTGATGGGTGAGGGGGCTTACCTTGCCATTACGTTCGACCCCGGCGCGGACATGCAGCGTTATCAGGGCGTGGTCGAGCTGGTGGGCGATACCATCGCGGATGCACTGATGCATTACTTCATGCTCTCCGAGCAGCTCGATGTGGAATTGCGCCTGGCCGTGAGCGATACGGCACCTTGGGCTGCATCCGGGATTATTGTTGAGCGCATGCCGGAAACATCCGCCGAAGCTTCCGAGGATAATCTGGAGGCATGGCGCTATGCCCAAGCCTTGATGGCGACCGTGAAAACGGAAGAACTGCTTGATCCCTTGCTCGATGCCCCGGCCTTGCTTTACCGACTGTTTCATGAGGGTGGCGTGCGGGTGTATGACCATCATACGCTTTCCGTCGGCTGCCGCTGCTCGCGCGAGCGGATCAGTAATTTGCTGCTGAGCATGAGCGAGGTGGACCGGGCGGATATGGTGGTGGATGGCATGGCCAGTGTGCATTGCCAATTCTGTAACAAAGCGGAGATCTTTACGCCGGCGGAGTTGGGTTTAGGTGAGATGCAGTAAGATCGGCAACGCCGAACCATTTAATAAACTTGGAAACCAACAGCGCATAGGCTTGTTATGTCGGACAAAGTATATGTTGTGCCCGAGCAGCCAGGGTCAATTGCTGGCCCGCATCCGCTGGGACACCAAAAGTAAGTCATAACCTTGCCGGATCGAGGCAGGCCATCGTCCAGTTTTGTGTCGATGTTCCATGACTCCTCCACTTTCAGCACGCCGCCAGTGCCTTGCGGGGAAGAGCCTGATCCATCAGTGCCCGCCACACCAAGCGAAACAAAATGCTGGCCTGCGGCTTGCGAATAATAGGGGTTAGTCGTAGCTGTTCCAAATCGGTAAAAGTCGCCTCCTCCGCTACCATCGTAAGGTAGGCTGTAATAAGCAGTCCCAAGGCGTGATTTGGGAACGTTTGTTCCAGCAATGGCAATGCTCGATGCTGCGCTAGTATAGCTGCCCTCAATGAGGCCCGCGAGCGCCAGCTGCTGCCAAAAACGATATATCTCGGTAGGGTTGTCATCCACATTTCCGTTGCCGTTTCCGTTACAGGTGCCAGTCGCAGAGGCGCCGCTGCACGCCGTGCTGATGCCCCAAAACGCAGTCGCGTTCGTCATGTCACCCGGTAGAGCAAAATATTTATCCCTGAACGTGTTCGTCGCAGCTTGATAGCGGCTAAAATCGTTGCTTACGCTGCGCAACTGGGCTGCGCGGATGAGGGACTGCCCTGCCAGCACGCCGCCGACCAGTAAGCCAAGGACAACCAGCACGATAGATAGTTCAACGAGGCTGAATGCGCATTTACTCTTCGGACGCTTGACAGCAGATGCCATAACCCTCTCTATTTTAGCTGTAATAACTTTATAGCACCACAGTTGGTCGCCAACAAGCCAATCCTGACGAATCGTGGCAAACGCCCTGCCTATGTTAGCCAACAGCACCCTAAATTCGTCTTGCATTCAATGGTGATTGCTTTAAAAACTGGCTGAACATACTGCCAATGAAATCCATCTGAACGGGAGATTTCCTATGTCGCGGGCGAATGTAAAAGATAAGCGCAAGGCGCAGCTGATTGCGGCGGCCTATGAGTCCATTGCCAAGCGTGGGCTGATGGAAACCACCATTACGCATATCAGTAAGGGTGCTGGCATGAGCCGCGGCATCATCAATTTCTATTTCACCAGCAAAGAGATCATGCTGCGTGAGACCTTGAAGACCCTGATTGATGAATACGAAGCGGAATGGGGTGAGGCGCTTGCCAAATCAAGCGAGGAGGGGCGCGCGCGGATTGATGCGCTGATTGCCGCGCACTTTAACAAAAAGCTCTGCTCGGCGCGACGGTTGAATGTGATGTCGGCATTCTGGGGCCATGCAGCGACGCAGGCGGCCTATCGCAACCAGCTGGAGGCGGCGGATGCGAAGATTGAAAATACACTCACGGCAGCGCTCGCGCACATGCTTGGCGGCTCGCTGGATGAGGCGCGTAACGCGGCAACGCAGTTACATGCTCTGATTCGTGGCTTGTGGCTTAGCTTCATGCTGAACCCGAAGGACTCTGCGCGCGAAGTGCTGGCAGCGCAGGCGGCTAGCTTCATCGATCGTTTAAGCGGTGCGCCGGTGCGTATCGTGCGCGATCATATCATCGCCCGCCCAGCGAAGGAGCCGGTGCCGATGATGCTGACCAAACCTAAACCCGCGCGCAAAGCGAAAGAAGAGGCGCCGCAGCAATTGGATATTGAAGACTTGTTTGGAAATCGCGCCTAGCAATTATTGTCATGCCAGCGAAGGCTGGCATCCAGGTTTTTTTAAGAGAAATTATGCGGCGTGGACACGCCGCGCTGGATGCCAAATCAGGTTTGGCATGACAAGAACAGGGATCTGTTTGGAAATCGCGCCTAGCAATTATTGTCATGCCAGCGAAGGCTGGCATCCAGGTTTTTTTAAGAGAAATTATGCGGCGTGGACACGCCGCGCTGGATGCCAAATCAGGTTTGGCATGACAAGAACAGGGATCTGTTTGGAAATCGCGCCTAACGACGCGCGGAATGCACTGATTAGCGCGATTGCTGCGACGGGTCGGCGCCTACTGCGTCCTCGATACGCTCGATTTTATCGCGCGTGGCAACCCCATTGAAAAAGCCAAGGGTGACTGCAGAACCTATCACAGCGCCCACGCCCCCTTTGAAGTAGAGTTCACGTTTTGAGTTTTGACCAAGGAGCTTGAATTTATCGATACTGCCAAGGATGGGGTTCTTGCTGACGCCCCGGCGAAAATGCGCAATCTCGTTGAATTCTTCGCGCAGCAGTTTTTTCTCGCGATGAATGGCGCTGTGATAATCATTTTTTGTTTTGCCGGCAGCGAGCATGTCCTGCAGGTCGATGGCATCGAGGCGCTTCAAGCGAGAATCAAAATGCTGCTGGAAGGTTGAGGCGTTCTTCGCGTCGTCCATAAAGAGGTCATTGGCAGTTTTAAAGGCCGTCGCAAGGCCACTGCCGACACCAAGCAGAACAGAAATCACAAATTCGCTAAAGCTGATGCCAAAGGCAAAATCTTTCCGATCTTTTTTCGAATGTTTCGGTGTTTCGCTCATGCTGCTTTGGGTGTGTTAAATTTCATCACCTACCACACTAGCCCAGATTGATGACAGTTTGATGACAAATAGCAAAATAGTTAATATTTTATTATTGTTATAAATCAATGAGTTGAATTGATGGAGAAAAGCTATCGATGCCTGAGCCGCCAGCGCAGCGGTTTTGTAGTCCAAGCCCGTTCGTGAAAGCGGAAGAATGAGTGCGCTAGGCGGCGACTTTCTCGGCAGCCACCCAGCTGGCCAGATCGCTCAACGCGCGGCCAGTGTAAGCATTGGGGCGATTATCTTTTTTTACGGTGCCAGCAAGGGGCGGAAAGAGCCC
>CAZOFC010000076.1:0-9807 GCA_964578965.1 uncultured Azospirillum sp. | reverse complement strand
AACAATACCGCACCCGGCCCGTCATCCAGATGCTGTGGCAGGGGATTGGGGCTTTCATCAGTGCCAAAAATATTGAGCTGATGTTCGGCTGCGCAAGCTTTCATGGCGTGAACGTGAAAGAGCATGTGCATGCACTATCCTACCTTTACCATTATCACCTCGCGCCTGCGGAAATTCGCCCCAAGGCACTGCCCGCACACTATGTGAACATGAACCTTATGCCCAAGGAAGAAGTGAACCCGCGCGCAGCCCTTGCCGTGCTGCCGCCGCTGATCAAGGGCTATTTGCGCTTGAACGGGGTCGTCGGCGATGGGGCGGTGCTCGATTATGCCTTCAACACCTGCGATGTCTCGATTGTGGTCCAGACCTCGACGATGCAGGAACGCTACGCGCAGCGTTACCTGGCCGAGTAATTCGCAATGACCCTGCCTCAGCCTACAGCACCCACCACCTCGACACTGCGCGCGCTTATTAAATGCCTGTGTTTCCTCGCCATCACGCTGGTGCTGTTTGTGCCGGTGTTGTTGCTGTGGGGCCTCAACTTAGAACGCGCGCGGGCACGCTTGGTGCAGCTGTATTTCTACCTGTTTGGCCGGGTGTCGGGGGTGCGTTACACCATCGAAGGAGAAGTCAGCAAACTTCGGCCGCTGATGCTGGTGGCCAATCACTCCAGCTATCTTGATATTTTTGTACTCGGGTCAATCGTGCCGCTCTCCTTCACGCCTAAACTGGAAATTCGTAGCTGGCCCATCGTTGGCTTTTTCTGTGTGCTGGCGGATTGTATTTTCATCGAGCGCCGCCCGGCGGATATGCAGCGCGCCCAGGCCGAAATGGGCGCACGCTTGAACACCGGCAAGGTGCTCGCATTATTCCCCGAAGGCACCACGGGCGATGGCTTCAATGTGATGCCGTTTAAAAGCGGTTTTTTAAATCTTGTCGAAGCACATGACCTGCCGTTACAACCGGTGAGCATTGCCTACACGCATATTGGTGATATGCCCCTAAGTGCGACGAACCGCGAGCAGGTGGCCTGGATCGGCGAGGCAAGTTTTGTGACGCATTTCTGGCGCTTGCTTAAGTTCCCCTCGGTGCGTGTGCATGTAACCTGCTATGCGGTTGAGCGCATTGCGAATTATGAGGACCGCAAGGCGCTCGCCAAAGCCTGCGAGACCATCATTCGTGGCGGGCTGATGACAAGCCTGGAGGCGCGCGGTGTTACGAGCTAATCTTTTATTTGTCATGCCAGCGAAAGCTGGCATCCAGGTATTAGCACAAAAAAGCTGGATACCTGCTTACGCAGGTATGACAAGGGGATAGTATGTCACTAGTTGAAATCACCCCCGAATCGCACGATGTGCGCATCGACCTGAAATACGCCACGGCCGATAATTTTACCGGCAAGCCGGTCTATCGCGAAGGCGCGAAATGCTATTTACACGCGGATGCTGCCGCCATGCTGAAAACGGCGGCGGCACTGGCCAAAACCCAAGGCTATCGCTTCACGATTTATGATGCCTACCGCCCACCCGAAGTGCAGTGGAAATTATGGGAGCACACGCCCGACCCAAGCTTTCTGGCGGACCCTGCGAAAGGCTCGCCCCATTCGCGCGGGGTGGCGGTGGATTTGGTTCTCTGCCAGTGGGACTTTACCCCGCTTGAGATGGGCACGGCGTTCGATGAATTCCACCCCCGCTCGCACCACGGGCGGCTCGATGTCACGCCCGAGGCGCAGCGCAACCGCCTGCTGCTGATGGGGATCATGACCACCGCAGGCTGGGACTTTTACCGCAATGAATGGTGGCATTACCAATTGTTCAATGCCCGTGCGAATTACCCGCTGATTTCGGATGCGGATGCGCCAAGCCGCGTGGCGGTGTAGTTGCTTGCGTCTGAGATGTGATTGTCATGCCAAACTTGATTTGGCATCCAGCGTGTATAGCACAAGCAATAAGAACTGGATGCCAGCTTTCGCTGGCATGACAAGATAGTAGATTAGATTCCAGAAAGCTCAGTAGTCATCACTACGTTGGCGCTAGACACACCCATGAAACTGCCCTAATACGCGCGCATGGGTAATTACTTTGAACTGCTAGGCTTTGAACCAAGCTTCCGCCTTAACCTTGCGGCGCTCGAGAAGGCGTATTTTACGGCCCAGCGGGCAACCCACCCAGACCGCTTTGTGGGTAAGGGTGAGGCCGAGCGGCTGGCCGCCATTACCCAATCGCAGCGGGTGAACGACGCCTATGAGACGCTCAAGAACCCACTGACCCGCGCCGAGCACCTGCTTGAGATGCAACACATCCACGCGCTGGATGATGAAACGGTGGTGCCGCAGACCATCCTTGCCGAAATGATGGAGCTGCGCGAACGGATTTTTGATTGCGGCGGCGATGGGGCCGCACTTGCCAGCGTGGTCGGCGAAATTAAAGCGCTTGCGGAAGCCAACGAAAAAGCCCTCGATGCGGCCTTCGAGGCAAAGGACTATGCCCGCGCCACCGAGGAAACCCTGCGTTTGCAATATTTGGGCAAGGCGATGGAAGAGGCGCATATGCTGATTTACCGATTGAAGGCTGCCCACGGATGAAAAAAAGAAAAATCATTGCAATTCATCTCACATGTCATGCCGTCTTTACGACGGCATCCCGCGTGTGGTTTCAAAAAAGCTGGACCCCGTCGTGCGACGGGGTGACGGGTTAAGGGGAAACTCATGGCTAATCTCATCCAGATCTATGAGCCGGGGCAGACCCCGTTGCCGCACGCGGATACGGCCGCGATTGGCATTGATTTAGGGACCACCCACAGCGTGGTGGCGATTGCCAGTGACGGCAAGGCCGAAGCGATTCACGATGCACATGGGCGCGCCATCATTCCCTCGATGGTGCAGTATGTGGGCAAGAGCGTGGTGGTGGGCCATGAGGCGCGCCGCGCCTACGCCGAGGGCGAACCGGGGGTGATTGCCTCGATCAAGCGCTTGATGGGCAAAGCCGCGTCGGATGTAACGGACGTTTCGGGCCAGAAGGCGTATGATATTGTCGCCGAGGCGGATGGCGTGCTGCGCGTCAAGGCGGGTAGCAAAACGCTGATGCCGATGGAAATCTCGGCGGATATTTTGCGGCACCTGAAAGAAATGGCGACCGAAGCGCTTGGCCGCGAGGTGAGCAAGGCGGTGATCACCGTGCCTGCGTATTTCGATGATGCCGCACGCGCCGCGACCAAAGACGCGGCGCGCCTTGCCGGGCTTGAGGTTCTCAGGCTCATCAATGAGCCCACGGCAGCGGCGCTGGCCTACGGCATCGACGCGCAGGCGCAGGGCATTTTTGCGATTTATGATTTCGGCGGTGGCACGTTTGATATTTCCATCCTCAAGCTCGAGGATGGGGTGTTCCAAGTGCTCGCAACCGCGGGGGATACACAGCTAGGCGGGGACGATATTGACCAAGCGATTGCTGGAAAGATGCTTGAAAAAGCGGGGGTGAAAGCGCACGCCCTCAGTGCCGCTGAACTGGGTGAATTGCTCGCGATTTGCCGCAAAGCTAAGGAAACACTCAGCCACGAAACCATGACGGATATTGTCTGGGAGGGTACGCATCTCGGGCTTGATATTTCGACCCTCGAGCGGCTGATGGAACCCCTGATTGCGCGCACGTTAGCGTGCTGTGACGGCGCACTGCGCGACGCGAAGCTGACGCCCCACGCCATCAGCGGGGTGGTCATGGTCGGCGGCTCGACACGCATTCCGCTCGTCGTTAAAAAAGTGGCGGAGTTTTTTGAAACCACGCCGCTCAACAGCATCGACCCCGACTTGGTGGTGGCGCTCGGTGCCGGGCTTCAGGCCGAGGCGCTGACCAAGGGCTCGGATAATTTGTTGCTGGATGTGACGCCGCTTTCGCTGGGCCTTGAAACGGTGGGTGGCATTGTCGAAAAACTGATTTACCGCAACACGCCGATTCCCGCCGCCGTGGCGCAGGAGTTCACGACCTATCAGGACGGCCAGACGGCGATGAGCATCCATGTGGTGCAGGGCGAGCGCGAAAAAACCACCGACTGCCGCTCGCTTGCGAAGTTCATGCTGCGCGGCATTCCGCCGATGGTGGCAGGGGCGGCGCGTATTCAGGTAACCTTCACGCTGGATGCGGATGGCTTGCTGACTGTGGCGGCAAAGGAACTGCTGACGGGTGCCGAGCAAAAGGTCGAGGTGAAACCCTCGTATGGCCTTGCCTTCGAGGAAATCGAACGTATGGTGGGCGAAAGCATGCAGCATGCGCGCGCCGACATCAGCGAACGTTTGCTGATTGAAGCGCGGGTCGAGGCGGAACGGGCGCTTTACGATGTGGCATCCGCCATCGAAGGTAGCCGCGATTTGCTGAAACCGGGCGAAGAGGCCATGATTCAAGGCCAGATTGCCCGCGTGAAGGAGATGATGGCGGGCACCAACCGCGAGCGGATCGACCATGAGGTCCATCAGCTTAATGCGTTGGTGGGGCCGTTTGCCGAGCGTCGCATGAACGCGGCCATCGCGGGGGCGCTTTCGGGCAAGAATGTGGATGAAGTGAATTAACAAGTACGAGAGAACGATGACGAAAATTATTTTTACACTGAACGATGGTAGCCAAAAAGAAGTCGATGCCCCCAATGGCATTTCGTTGCTTGAAGTGGCGCACAAAAACGGCGTGGCCCTTGAAGGCGCGTGCGAAGGCTCGCTTGCCTGCAGCACCTGCCACGTGATTGTGGATGAGGCATTTTATAAACAATTGCCCAAAGCCAC
The DNA here is from genome assembly GCA_964578965.1 of uncultured Azospirillum sp. GTDB lineage: Bacteria > Pseudomonadota > Alphaproteobacteria > Rickettsiales > UBA3002 > QFOX01. The sequence continues at coordinate 5,042 of CAZOFC010000076.1, read as the reverse complement.
GGATGACGAAGAGGACATGCTCGATTTGGCGTTTGGCCTCACCCACACCTCGCGCCTTGGCTGCCAGATCATGATCAATGACAGCCTTGAGGGCCTCAAAGTCTCGCTGCCATCGGCCACACGCAACATGCAGGTCGATAAAAAATAACCTCTCACCTCCGAGCCCCCAATGACCGAATCACTTCCCGGCACTACGAAGAAAAAACACAACCGCGTCGCGCTCGTGGCCATGCTCATTCTGTTCATTGGGCTGGTGGGCTTTTTTGCCTCGCGCGCGGGGCTCGATAAGGCGCTCGTCAAGCAGCGGCTCGATGATTTCATTGCCCAAGCGAAGGAGCGCGGGAAAGCGCAAGGCCGCGATATTGAGATTACCTATGGTGAGCTCGATGTGGTGGGTAACTTTGCGGCCAAACATGTGGTGGTGCGCGATGCGGTGCTGACCGTCAAGCCCAGCGTGCGCAGCACCCCGAAGGCCGGTGAAAAACCAGTCATCGATGCGCTTCGTATCAGTACGCCCACGCTTGAAATTTACCCTGAGGCAGTTGATCTTTCCGCGTTGCGCATTCAAGCGCCGCAGCCCATTCAGTTCGCCAATGCCGATGCACCCGAGATGGCGCTGCTGACGATTACCAACAATGTTCCACCGATCTTTACAGTCAGACAGAAAAAGCAAGGCGAGGTGCCTTACACGGATGTTGATTTTCAGGCACCGACGGTGATTGACCTGACATACTTACGCGAGCAGCAAGCCAAGGGTGCCGAGGAAAAAACGCCTAATCTAGTACCTGTCTATGAAACATTGACGTTGGCGATGGCACAAGGTAGCGGCTTTCAAAGCAGCATGGCAGCAGATGACAGCAGCCTTGGCAAAGCCACGCTGGATGTGCGTGATGTGGTGCTAACCCCGAAAGTCGCCCCAGAAGGCGTGATTCAAATCAAGCAATTGATGGTGGAATGGAGCAATCTGCTCAATGAGAAACAGCTCAATGTGCTGCATGCAGCAGCCAAGATTGGCCCTGTTACGTCACCCACTGTGGGTATTCCTTATTTACCTGTCGCGCTTGAGCTTGATGCGACCTACGAAGGTGCAATGCCCAAAAACGCAAAAGCGATTGCGAGCATCCAGTCACCCGAATCGCTGATGACACTCAAGCAATTCGCCCTGACCAGCAAGGATGCAAGCCTCACCGCGAGCGGTAACTTCACGGCGACCGCCAGCGATGTGTTACCAGTTGGCACGGCTACCATTGTCCTCACAAACACCCCATTCGTACTGGCGGAGCTCAAAAAATACGGGATCATCAACACGAATAATCAAGCATTGGTTGAATCCATCCTAGCGCGCTTGGCAGGGGTGCCGGTCGAGCAGATCACGGACATGACGATTCCCATCGAGCGCGCGCGCGGAGGGTCGTTCAAAATTGGCCAAACCACGTTTGAGGAGCTGTTTGCCCTGCTGCTCAAGGAAGCACTGCAAAAACGCCCCGAGGCAACCGAACAGCCAATCGAGGCTCCAGCGCAGGTGACTCCAGGTGCGCCACAAAGCTCGAACCAGAAGCTGGTGCCAAGCCTGCCGCCCGCAAGCAAGCCGCGCCTGACGCCGATTGAAATTCCCGATCAGAGCGTGCGCGGTTAAGTGATTTTTTATGAGAAAGCTTGCAAGTTTCGTCATTGCGAGCGCGTAGCGAAGCAATCCACCTTGGCTACGAAAATAAACAGATGGATTGCGTCGTCGCGGGGCTCCTCGCAATGACGTATAATGATAGTGAGTGCTATTATGTCCAAAAAGCCCGCTAAAAAACCAGCAACGAAAACAAAAAGTGATTCGCTTCCCGTCTGGGATCTGACGGATTTTTATGCAGGCCCGAGCGACCCGGCCATCGCACGTGATGTGAAAAGTCTTGAGAAAAAGGCCGCAAGCTTTGCCAAAACCTATGCAGGTAAACTCGCAAAACTCAGTGGCGATGATTTAGCCAAGGCCGTTGCCGACTACGAAAAAATTCAGGATGCGCTTGGCCGCATCGGCAGCTATGCGCAGTTAATTTACGCCAGCGACATGCGCGCCCCGGCCAACACGCAGTTTTATCAAAACGCGCAGGAGCAGCTGACGGTCATCTCGAGCCAGCTGATTTTCTTTGGTCTTGAAATCAACAAACTCAGTGATGCGGCGATTGCCAAAGCCATCAAACAATCGAAAAAACTGGCGCATTACAAGCCATGGCTTGATTCGGTGCGCAGTTACAAGCCCTTCCAACTCAGTGACGAGCTTGAGGGCTATATTCACGAAACCTCGGTGACGATGGGGGCGTGGCAGCGTTTGTTCGATGAATCCATCAGCCGTTTGGAATTCACCGTTGAAGGCAAAAAACTAAGTGAGCCCGAGGCACTCGATTTACTTTCGGGCGCGGATGCGAAGAAGCGTAAAAGCGCCGCGAAAGAAATTGGCCGCGTGTTTGAACAAAACGCGCCGCTGTTTGCACTTATCACCAATACGCTCGCGAAAGCGAAACATATCGAGGATGAAAAACGCGGCTTTGCGAAGCCCATCAGCAGCCGCAATGTGAGCAATCAGGTGGAAGATGAAGTGGTCGACGCGCTGATTGCCACCGTGCAGAAGAATTACAAGAACCTCTCGCATAAATATTATGCGTGGAAGGCCAAGCAGTTTGGTAAAAAGACACTCGATTACTGGGACCGCAACGCACCGCTGCCAACGGCGGGCGATAAGCGCATCGCATGGGCGGATGGGGTGAAGCTGGTGCGCGAGGCATACCATGCCTTCTCGCCTGAGCTTGCCAAAGTCGGTGATAAATTTTTCGAGAATGCGTGGATTGATGTTCCGGTGCGCCCGGGTAAATCGCCCGGTGCGTTTGCGCACCCGACGGTGCCAAGCGCCCACCCCTATTTGCTGCTCAACTACCTTGGTAAAACGCGCGATGTGATGACACTGGCGCATGAGCTGGGCCACGGCGTGCACCAAGTGCTTAGCGCCAGCCAAGGGGCCCTGATGGCCGATACACCACTCACGCTCGCCGAAACCGCCAGTGTGTTTGGCGAAATGCTGACCTTTCAGGAATTGCTCAACCGCGAGAGCGACAAGAAACGGCGCCAGTTGCTGATTGCTGCAAAAATCGAGGATATGCTCAACACGGTGGTGCGCCAGATTGCGTTCTGCGAGTTCGAGCGCAAAGTGCACGATGAGCGCCGTTTTGGCGAATTATCCGTCGATCGCTTGGGCGAAATCTGGATGGAGGTTTCGCGCGCTTCGCTTGGGCCCGCGATCACGCTGCACCCTGAATATCGCAGCTACTGGATGTATATCCCGCATTTCATCCACTCGCCTTTTTATGTGTATGCCTACGCGTTCGGCGATTGCCTCGTAAACTCGCTCTATGGTGTGTATCTGCGCGAGAAAAAAGCGGGCAAGGCGGATGCATTCGCCAAAAAATACCTGACCATGCTGAAGGCCGGTGGCACGCTGCGCCACAAGGAGCTTCTCAAGCCCTTTGGCCTCGATGCCAGCAAGCCTGATTTCTGGCAGGCGGGGCTTGATGTGATTGCGGGCTATATCGCGCAGTTGGAGAAATAAGCGCTATGAATTTTAGCGCCTAGATTATTTCAGCACCGCATCAATTGCGGCGAAAATCGTTTCTAGCTCCGCATCGCTGATCACCAGCGGTGGCACCACATAGAGATAATGCGCAAACGGGCGCAGCCACACGCCGTGCGTGATGAATTCCTGACGCAGGCGTTGGTTGTTCTCGGCGTTGCTGTTCATTTCAATCACGCCAATCGCGCCCTTTACGCGCACATCAATCACGCCCGCGCGGGTGCGCAAGGGGCGCAAGCCATCCCATAATTTTTGCTCCAAGGCCTCAGCCTGCGCCATGCGCGGCTCGCGTGCGAACAGATCAAGCGAGGCATTGGCGGCGGCACAGGCAATGGGGTGGGCCATGAAGGTCGGGCCATGCATGAGGGCTTTTTCATACTCCGTGCCCAAAAACGCCTCGAACACTTTCGCGTTCGTGAGAGTGGCAGCCAGCGGCATATGCCCACCGCTCAGCGCTTTGCCGATGCAGAGAATATCGGGCTCGATTGCCGCCTCGTGGCAGGCGAACATGCTGCCCGTGCGGGCGAAGCCGGTGGCAATCTCATCGGCGATGAATAAAATATCATGCTCGCGGCAGACGCGGCGAATCTCGGATAAAATATCTGGCGAGTGGAGGCGAAAGCCGCCCGCTGCTTGCACCAGTGGCTCGATGATGAGCGCAGCAACGCTGCCCTTGATGGCAGCAATCGTATCAGCAAACTCGGCGAAGCTATATTCGTCATTTGGGATGTCGAGCGTGTAGTTGCGCAGCGTCAGTGAGTCATAGGCGCGTTTGAAATCGCTATCGCTGCTGACCGACATGGCGCCGACCGTATCGCCATGGTAGCCGTTGCTGAAGCAGATGAATTTATTACGCTTTGGCTCGCCTTTATTTTTCCAGTATTGCAGCGCCATCTTGAGGGCAATTTCCACCGCCACCGAGCCAGATTCCGCAAAAAAAGCGCGTTCCATGCCCATGCCCGCCGTGGCGCATAGGCGCGTGGCAAGGGTGTAGGCGGGCTCATGCGCCAAGCCCCCGAACATGACATGGCTGAGGGTGCCCGCTTGGCTCTGGATGGCCTCGACGATATGCGGATGCTGATAGCCATGGCACATGCTCCACCAGCTTGAGGTGCCGTCGATCAGCTCGCGGCCATCCGCCAGTTTAATGCGGCAGCCCTCGGCCCCCACCACCGCTTGCGGCATGTGGGTTGTCTGCATTTGGGTGTAGGGCAGCCAGACGTGAGGCCAACCTTCGGTAAGCCATAAATCAGCTTCTGCGGATATTTTCTTGGTCATAACGTCATTGCGAGCGTAGCGAAGCAATCCAGTATCTTTTTTCTGGATTGCCGCGTCGGCGATGCCTCCTCGCAATGACGATGCATGAATTATGCCGCCTTGGCTTCAACAGTGTTGAGCGCCATGGGGACAAGCCCCAACTTGGCAAACAGCG
>CAZOFC010000075.1:0-9871 GCA_964578965.1 uncultured Azospirillum sp. | reverse complement strand
GCTGTGCTCAGTGGCGCACCGACGATTGTGAAGGCCGAAGTGAATGGCGGCACCTTCTATCGCCTGCGCGCGGGCAGCTTTGCCAGCGCCGATGAAGCCAAGGCAGCCTGCGCTAAGCTCGGCGGCCAAGCATGTTTTCCTGTTAAGTAAGTGACGCCGCAGACGCTTGAATCCGGCGCATTGCGCCTTGTGCCGCTTGAGATAACCCATGCAACGGACTTTTTGCGTTTGGCCAATGAGCCGAGCATCGCCGCGCGTGTGAATCACCCGACCCCGTTTACGCTCGAGCATTTTGCCACGCTGCTGGCGCAGATGCAGCAGAACGACCGCCATTTTGTGTGGATGATGGAAGTGCAGGGGCAGATTTGCGGGATGATCAACACCGCGTCGCAGCGCCACCCGCAAAAATTCCAAGGCGGCTATTGGGTGGAGCCCGCCTTTCGTGGCCGCGGCTACGCCGGTTTGGCGCTTGGGCTGGTAAAGGATTTTTTGTTCACGCAGTGTGATGCCATTCGTGTGCAGGCCATGGTCGAGCCGGATAATGCGCCCTCCATCCGCGTGCTCGAGCGCAATGGCTATGTATGCGAAGGGGTGCTTGCGCGCTATTTCCCGATGAACGACGTTGATTTGGTCGATGTCTGTATGTACGCTGCATTCGCGAAATAATGGGGCGGCGATATGAAGGTTAAATCATTCATCTGTGGTGTTTCAGGAACGAGTCTTACGGCCGAAGAACGCGAGTTTTTAGCCACTGAGCAGCCCTATGGCGTGATTTTATTTGCGCGTAATGTGCAAAGCCCGGCGCAGGTGAAGGCGCTTACCGCTGAAATCCGCGCGGTGTTGACCCATCCGTTCGTTGAAATTCTCGTCGATCAGGAAGGCGGCCGTGTCGCGCGCCTGAAGCCGCCGCACTGGCGCGCGTACCCATCGGCGCAGGCGCTTTCCTGCCAGCCGGATGCGGCGCGGGCGGTGTATGTGAATGCACGGCTGATTGCGCAGGAATTACACGATGTGGGCATCACCATGGATTGCGCGCCGGTGGCGGATGTGCTGGCGCCCGAATGCCATAAAATCATTGGTGACCGCGCGTTTGGCGATAACGCTGCACAGGTGGCGCGTCTCGCCCGCGCGCAGGCGGATGCGTTGCTCGATGAAGGCATTCTGCCGATTGTGAAGCACATTCCCGGCCATGGCCGGGCGACGATGGACAGCCACGAAACCCTGCCAGTGGTGAGTGCGCCGCTTGAGGCACTTGAAGCCAGCGATTTTGCGGTGTTCAAGGCGTTGAACGACCTGCCACTCGCGATGACGGCGCATATTCTCTACACCGCGTTGGATGCGGCGCAATGCGCAACCTTCTCGCCCATCGTAATTAATTATATTCGCGAAGTCATTGGCTTTGATGGCCTGATCATGAGCGATGATTTGAGCATGAAGGCCCTGGGCGGGAGTTATGCGAAGCGCACGGAAAAATCGCTCGCCGCGGGGTGTGATTTGGTGCTGCATGGCAATGGCGCACTATTTGGTGAGGCGCAGTCGCGCGATTTAATGTCCGAGTTGCGTGAAGTGGCGGCACATTCGGTGGTGCTTGAAGGCAAGGCCCTCGCGCGCGCCAAGGCTGCGGCCAGCCAGCGCCGCACCCCGAAGGTGGATGAAGCCCCCGCCCTGCTTGCCGAGTGGCAACAGTTGCTTGCTGCGGCCTGAGGGCTGTGCTAGCACAGGCACAACCTGAATTAGCGAGGAATTATGGGACTCAGTTTTGGACATATGCTGCTGGTGCTGCTGGTGGTGTTGATTTTCTTTGGCGCGGGCAAGCTGCCCAAAGTGATGGGTGATATTGGCAAGGGCGTGCGCAACCTGCGCGATGAGCTTGGTAAGGATGAAAAAGGCACCCAAGAAGTGCTGCCACCCGACGATAAAAAATAACCATGCTCGATATTGGCTTTTCGGAACTTCTGCTCATCGCCGTGGTGGCGCTGGTGGTGGTTGGGCCGAAGGATCTGCCGGTGGTGGTTCGCCAAGCTGCGAAGTTTTTACGCGAAATGCGTGAGATGGTTGCGGGCCTGAAACACCAAATGACCGCCGTGATGGACGAGGTGGGCGCCGCCGACATAAAACGCGAGATGACCACGATCATCGACCTTGAGGGCAAGCCGCAGCAAGCGTTCGATGTGCGCGAGCTTGAGGCGCTGAAGGCCAAGCCTGTAGCCAATGATACGCCCGCGCCATGACCGAGAAAACCCCAATCATCACCCATTTGCTTGAGCTGCGCGCACGGGTGATGCGCGTTGGGCTGGTGTGGATTGCAGCGACCTGCCTGTGCTATCTCTTCGCGGCGGATATTTACCAGTTCTTCCTCCGCCCGTTGGCGGATGCGTATGGCGATGATTCAAGCCACCGCCTGATTGCAACCAGCCTGCCCGAAACCTTCATCACCTACCTTAAGCTCGCGCTGTATGGCGGATTCTTTGCGGCATTCCCCTACATCGCGACCGAGGCGTATCTGTTCCTTGCCCCCGGCCTGTTCAAGCATGAGCGGCGGCTGATTGCGCCCTATCTCATCGTTGCGCCGGTGCTGTTTTTCATGGGCGCGGCGATGGCCTATTACTATGTGATGCCCAAGGCGTGGCAGTTCTTCCTCTCGTTTGAGGTGCCGCGCGGGGAGGGGAATGTGCCTGTGATGCTTGAGGCCAAGGTGAGCGAGTATTTGGGCTTGGTGATGCATATTGTGTTGGCGTTTGGCCTGTCCTTCCAGCTGCCAGTGGTGCTCACGCTCCTTATTCGCTTTGGGCTGATGAGCACGGCCACTTTGGCGCGCGGGCGGCGCTATGCGGTGGTGATTTTGCTCACCATTGCGGCATTCATCACCCCGCCGGATATTTTAAGCCAAGTCCTGCTTTTCATTCCGCTCTATGCGCTTTATGAGGTGTCTATCCTCCTTGGCCGTGTGATTGAAAAGCGGCGGGTGGGTGAGGTTGAGGAAATACACACGGTTTAGGCGTCATTGCGAGCGCATAGCGAAGCAATCCACCTTGGCTTAAGTGAAGGAAGCAGATGGATTGCTTCGTCGCGGGGCTCCTCGCAATGACGGAGTCTAATGAGAAGGTTTTGAACTATGCATGATATAAAACTGATTCGTGAAAACCCGGAAGCCTTCAAGGCCGCGCTGGCACGCCGCAAAGGCGAGTTCGATGTGGATGCGCTGGTGGCGCTCGATGAGCAAAAACGCGCGGAGCAAACCGAGCTGCAAGCCCTGCAAGCACGCCGCAACGAGGTGGCAAAAGCGATTGGCGAAGCGATGCGCACCGATAAAGCACTTGCTGAGAAACTGAAGGCCGAAGCGGGTGAAATTAAAGAAACCATTGCCGCACTCGAAGCCGCGCAGAACGAAGCAGGCGCATTGGAAGATGCACTTTCGCGCATTCCGAATATCCTCGCCGATGATGTGCCAAACGGGGCGGATGAGACGAGCAACGTGGAACTGCGCGTGGTGGGTACAAAGCCCGCCATTGCGAATGCGAAAGACCATGTGGCGCTGGGTGAAGCGCTGGGGCTGGTGGATTTTGAAGCAGCGGCGAAAATATCCGGCGCGCGGTTTGTGGTGACGCGTGGGGCACTGGCGCGGATGGAACGGGCGCTTGCGGCCTTCATGCTCGATATTCACACCACCGAGTTTGGCTACACCGAGCACCAAGTGCCGTATTTGGTGAAAGAGGAAGCACTATTCGGGACAGGACAGTTACCGAAGTTTGCTCCTGATTTATATTTTGCGACTGCAACATGGCAGAAAATTATGCAAATGCACCCTCGCGATGCTCAGGAATGGTTAAAAGATAATCATGATAAAAAGAATGAGAGCTACGTGCTCATCCCTACCGCCGAAGTATCGCTTACCAACTTGGTGGCGGATAGCATTCTGGATGAGGCAGCGATTGCAACGCCGATGCGCCTGACGGCGCATACGCCATGCTTTAGAAGTGAGGCGGGAAGCGCCGGGCGCGATACGCGCGGCATGATTCGCCAGCACCAGTTTTCGAAGGTCGAACTCGTGAGCATTACCAAGCCCGAGGATTCAGCGGCTGAGCATGAACGCATGCTGGGCTGCGCGGAGGAAGTGCTGAAGCGCTTGGGCCTACATTACCGCGTGATGTTGCTCTGTGCCGGGGATACGGGCTTTGGCGCGAAGAAAACCTACGATATTGAAGTGTGGTTGCCGGGGCAGGATACGTTCCGCGAGATTTCGAGCTGTTCCAACTGTGGGGATTTCCAAGCGCGGCGCATGAAGGCGCGCTTCAAACGCACGGGCGCGAAAGAAACCGAATTTGTGCATACGCTGAATGGTTCGGGCCTCGCCGTTGGGCGCACGCTGGTCGCGATTTTGGAGAATTATCAGCAACCGGATGGCAGCATTACGGTGCCAGAGCCCTTGGTGCCCTACATGGGCGGGCTGAGGGTGATTGCGAAGTAAGGTAATCTTCGTCATTCCCCGAATTTGCGCGAGCAAATTATAGGGGAATCCAACTGCCTGACCTAGGTGAAGTTGGATCGCCCTATAATCGCTGAAGCGATTCGGGCGATGACGATAAAAGCGAAAGTTAGGTATATGACAATTGATTTAAAAAAGGCCCGCATTCTCATCAGCAATGATGATGGGGTTAATGCCGAAGGCATTGCGATTTTGGAGCGCGTGGCGCGCAGCTTAAGCGATGATGTGTGGGTGGTGGCGCCCGAGCATGAGCAAAGCGGAGCGGGGCACAGCCTTAGTTTGCATAAGCCGTTGCGAGTGCGCAAGGTGGCGGAGCGCCGCTTCGCGGTGGATGGCACGCCGACCGATGCGGTGCTATTGGGCGTAATGGAAGTGATGAAGGATAAACGGCCTGACCTAATGCTCAGTGGCATTAACCGTGGCAGCAATTTGGCGGAGGATGTGACCTATTCGGGCACCGTATCGGCGGCGATGGAAGCGACCTTGCTTGAAATCCCCTCGATTGCGTTTTCAAACCAGATCAATGGCTGCGTGAATTGGGAGGTGCCAGAGGCCTATATCGAGCAGCTCATCCGCAGCATCACGCAAACAACAATTGCGCATGACCGCTTGATTAATGTGAATTTCCCGGCTGTGCCACTCGCGCAAGTGAAGGGTATCACGGTGTGCCCGCAGGGCCGCCGTAAGCTCGATGATAATCTCGATCGGCGCACCGACCCGCAAGGCCGTCCCTATATCTGGATTGGTGGCCAGCGCACGGAGCCCTTTAAAAATGCCCCGGATTCGGACCTCGTCATGATTGCGCAGGGCTATATCACGGTGACACCGCTGAGTTTGGACATGACGGATTATGATTCGATGGCGGCGCTCAAGGCGGCGGTGGGTAAGTAATAAGGCCCTCCATTTGCCTCGTCGGCAATATGTCACCCCGGCTTCACGCCGGGGTCTAGCTTACTTAAGGAAGATGGACCCCGTGGTAAACACGGGGTGACAGGATGGGGATGTGGCGCGGTAAAGCCACCATAGACAACTATCTTTTAATGAAGACCCAGCCAACAGCGCAATCGGCTTGCCTAAGCATGGGAAGCTGTGGCCGAGTTAGGGCATGAAGAAACGTGCCATGCCATTGCCAGCAGTTCCCGAGTTTTTGGGCGTGCACCCTGCGCTGCATAACACGCAGGATGACTGGCTGGCTTCACAAAAAATCCGCCTGCTGATGAGTTTGCGCAAGGCAGGCATCACCGATACGCGCGTGCTGGGCGCGATGGAGCAGGTGGCCCGTGAACAGTTCGTCGATGAAACCTTCCGTGACCGCGCGTATGACGACAATGCCCTGCCCATTGCCTGCGAGCAGACCATCAGCATGCCCTCGGTGGTGGCGAGCATGACGCAGGCCCTTGGCGTGCTGCCAACCCAATGTGTGCTCGAGATTGGTACGGGCTCGGGCTATCAGGCCGCGGTGCTAGCAAAGCTCGCACGCCGTGTGCACACAATCGAGCGCCACCGCCCGCTGGCCGAGCAGGCGCGGGAGCGTTTTACCCACATGAAATTGCGCAATATCGATAGCCATGTGGGCGATGGCAGCAAGGGCTGGCCTCATGCCGCCCCCTATGAGCGTATCATTGTTACCGCCGCTGCCTTAGAAATCCCGCAAACCTTGCTTGCGCAGCTCACGATTGGTGGGGTGATGGTCATTCCCGTTGGCCCGCATGTCGCCGATCAGCATTTGCTGCGCCTCACCCGCGTCGCGGAGGATGAAGTGCGCCGCGAGGTGCTTGGTCCCGTACGCTTTGTGCCGCTAGTGGCGGGATAAGCTCTACTAGGGCTGGCTGCAAACAGCGACTTTCTGCGCTTCCTCTACGCATGTGCTGAATGCACACTTGCGTTGCGGTTCTCGCAACTCGCTGTTTTCGCTCATCCCTAGCGCGTTTCTCATCCGAAGCTAAAAATGCTTGCGCGCGCCAGCTCCTAAAATCTGCCGCCTGTAAATGCCGCTTGCAGTCACCCTTATTAATCTAAACTTTCGTTCAGTATTGCAATGGGCAACTGTGGCATTTTTATCTGGTTTATCGTCATTTTAGTATAAAGTTGCGGCGCAGCATTTAATTGCCATTGCGTTCAGTTATTCTGTGTGTTATTCCTCATGAACCGCAGAAAAATAGTTTAAAAATTGGCGGTAACCTATTATAAAAAGGGTGTTTTGCAAAAGCCCTGAGTCGCTGGCAAGTAGACTGATTACAAGTCCACCTTTGTTCAAGGGGTTGCTATGCGCTTATCCACCGTTGCCTTTTTGATGATCCTCACCACTGTGTTTCTCTCGGGGTGTGCGAGTAACCAATCAGTTGCTGTGGATGATCGCGGGCAGAACTTCTATGGCCGCAGCGGTGGCTCAGCGATTGCGAGTGTTGCGCCTGTGCAGGCGGCCCCCACCATGATGGTGCAAAGTCAGGACTTGAGTCCGCCTGTTGCAAGCACGCCGATAACGTCATTACCGATGCAAACCGCCTCGCGCTGGCAATGGCCAGTCGAGGGTAAAGTCATAGAATCGTTTGGCCCGAAGGCCAATGGCGCAGCGAGTGAGGGCATTGTGATTGCCGCAGCGGAAAATACCCCCATTCGTGCGGCCCAATCCGGTGAAGTGGCCTTTGTGGGGGAAGATGCCCGTAACTACGGTAATATCGTGATCCTGCGCCATGCGGACGGCACCATGGCGTCCTACTCGCATGCGAGCCGGATTGTGGTGAAGAAGGGCGACGCCGTGCGTGCTGGAAGCACGATTGCCTATGTGGGCAAAACGGGCAATGCCACCAGCCCGCAGCTGCATTTCGCCGTGCGCGAAGGCAAGAATTCGGTTGACCCGCTGAGCAAGCTGCCGCATCAACTGGCCTCTCACTAGGCACTTGCCGCTTGGCGGCATGAGAGGGTTTCATGCGTATTTTGCATGTTGGCAATGGCAACGAGAAGCATCGCGGCCAGCGTTTCTATGATGTCGGGCGCAAGCTCAATAACGGGCTGATCCGTAACGGGCACAATGTGCTGTTTTTCAGCGACCGTGATGTGGCACGCGCCAGTAACATTTTTGGTTCAAGCCGCAGCAAGAAGGGCATGCGTGTCGCCAATGAACGGTTGATTGAGACCGCCGAGCATTTCAAACCCGAGTTTTTGCTTTTTGGCCATGCGGATATTATCACCAGCGAGACGGTAAAAACGATTCGCGGCATGTTCCCAAGTGCGCCGGTGGCGCAGTTCAATGTGGATCCGATATTCTTTGATGCCACGGTGCGCAATATTCACCGCAAGCTTGAGGTGGTGGATGCCAGCTTCGTGACAACCGGCGGGCCGATACTGAAAAAAGCTACCCGCCCAGGCCACCGCGCCTTTTATATGCCAAACCCGATCGATACCTCGATTGAGACCTATCGCTGTCACGAGCGCGATGACCAGCCGTTTGATTTATTCTATGCGGTGCGTGCCACCACCACCACGGGGGATTACCGGGGCAATTACCGTTTGGATTTGCCGCGTCAGTTGAAAGCGGAGGTTCCTGAGCTACGTTGCCACTTCCATGGGTTTGATGGGGCGCCCGAGATTTTTGGCACTCATTTTTACCGTGCACTCGGCAGCTGCAAAATGGGGCTGAATTTAAGCCACATTCAGACCACGCTGAAGGGAGCGATTCGCCTTGCGGAACCGGAAGAAAAATATCTCTATTCCTCGGATCGTATTTCGCAATATTTGGGCAATGGGTTGCTCACCTTCACGATGGATGGCAATGGCCTTGAGCGACTATTTAGCGCGGATGAGCTAGTGACGTTTGCCGATGCCGATGATTTAAAAAATAAACTGCGCCATTACCGACATAACGATAGTGAACGCATGCGCATTGCGGCTAATGGCTGGCGCAAAGCGCAGACATTGCACAACGAGCGGTTGGTGGCACAATATATTGTCGAGGCAACCACGAATGCAGGCTTTAGCACTGACTATGCCTGGCCAACCGAGAGCTTTTAAAGTCGTTTAACTTAAAAATTTCCGCTTGCTGCAAATGGCAATTTTTTGTGCTTCCGTTACGCATGCACCCAAATGTGCACTTGCGTTACGGTTCTCAAAAATTACCATTTTCGCTGAACCGGAAATTCTTAATTTAAACAACTATGACTGAGTTGTTTCTCACGCGGCCGAGCGAGGGCCATGGCGATGGGTAGCCAGTAAATCGTCCATAACGGCGAGGGGGCTTGCACCACCTGACCGTAATTGGTGAGCGTAGCCGCCACCGCATGCACAAGCAGAATGAGGCAAAGCTGGTGATAGGGACTGCGGCGCTGCTTCAGGCAGATAATGAACGCCGAGAATAGCGGCACAAGCAGCAAGCCAAGACCTACAATGCCGTAATAATAGAGCGTGGAGAGAAACAGGTTGTGCGGGTTAACCGCGCCGATGATTCCCTCCACTGCGAATTTGGCATGCAGCCCATGGCCAAGCCACGGCGCATCAAGGATGAGCGTGAAGGCGTGTTGCCAGATGACCAGCCGCGTAGAATCACGCTGGGTGAAGAAATGGGTGGCCATGCTGTAGAATGAATCAAGAGGCAGAATGCCAGTGCCGTGGGTGTAATAGAGAAGGTAATCGCCAACCAAGCCAATTGTGGCAAGGCCAGCAGTGATGCTGTAACGCACATGACATAGCAGCAAGACCCCAATGCCAGTGCCCGCAGCGAGACCAAGCAGTGGGCCGCGCTGAGTGGTGATGACAATCGCCAGTACGGTGAGTAGGTAACAAAATCCGCAGATGATTTTAAGGCGTGAGCTGGTGCCGTGTTGAAAATACTGCCAAAGCGCAATAAGGGCCGCAACGGAATAAAGATTGCCGATGGGAATCGGGTTGTGCGCCCGGCCGATAGGCAGGAAATGAGGGGTTTTGGAGGAGTCATAGACATAATATGCATACGACACAGGAATCATCACCAGTGTGGTCAGGACAAGGCTTCTAAGGAGTGTCGGGCTATCGAGGTTGCGCTTTGCGAACACCACGAGCGCCATGCAAAGAAAGCCGCTGTTCAGAATAATTTCCTTGAAGGCCTTGCCCAGGGATTGGTCGGGGAACGCACCAATCACGGCGTGCGCCGCGGCGAATAGAAAGAATACGAACAGGCCTAGCGTGCCGACATGATACGGGATGGGTGGCAAAGATGTGCGCTGGTTGAAGGCGATGTAGAGAAAACTCGGAACCAGCACGCCATAAAAGCCCAGATGATAAATGAAGGTCGAGTTGGTGAGCAGTTGCGAGCAGAGAAAGTAAAAAAAGCTCGCCACAAAAATGAGGGTGGCACGCGACGTGGGCTGCTCGGGTGATTCGCCCGTTAACCGCTTAAGGGATTGAATGCCC
>CAZOFC010000074.1:0-9877 GCA_964578965.1 uncultured Azospirillum sp. | reverse complement strand
CATGGCGGCCATATAGCAGGCCGAGGCACATAAGGTGCGCATCACGCCGACAACTGGTTTTTTCGCGGCCAGTTCTTTGAGTTGCAAATAGATAGTTTCGCCACCGAAGGTGGTGCCGCCGGGTGAATCCATTTGCACGATGACCGCTTTGGCATGCGGGTCATTCATCAGATCTTCCATCATCGCGTCGCGCTTGTCGTCATCGACGATGATGTCGCTGATGTAGATTTGGGCAATATAATCACGCCCGATGGCGGCAGGCTTTTTGCCGCCCAAGCCATTACCGACCACGACCGCCACAGCAAATAGCCCGGCCAGTGCCATCATCCGCCAGCTGGCGAGTTTGGATTTAAGGCGTTTACGGTCGATGAGAAGGTCGGAGATCGGTTGCATGGTGTTTCCTGAGTGGTGGAGACGATGAAGCTGTTGTGTAGCGTTTTAATTATTCCGTCAACCGACAATAAAAAACGGCGGGTGATAGGCGAAAAAAACGCCCGTCACCCGCCGCTGTTTGTGTCAAATTACGCTGCGTCTTCAGCGTCGTCGGCCTTAGCTTTCTTCTTGGCAGCAGGCTTCTTGGCTGCCGAGGCTTCCTGAATCGCTGCGCCAAGGATATCGCCCAAGCTTGCACCCGAATCCGACGAGCCATACTCCTCGATCGCCTTCTTGTGCTGTTCTTGCTCAAGCGACTTGATGGAGAGTTGGACTTTGCCGGTTTTCTTATCGGCTAAGACCACCTGAGCATCGACACGGTCACCGACCGCGAAACGCTCTGGGCGTTGATCCTGACGGTCACGCGAGAGTTCGTTCTTCTTGATGTACGACTTCACGCCATCGGCAAGTTCGACCTCGATACCGTCACGCTCGACAAGGGTGATCTTACAGGTGACCACGTCGCCTTTACGGTGGCTGGTCGCGCTGCTGCTGACGCTTGCAGCGGCTTCGCCACCTGGGTTCTCGGTCAGTTGCTTGATACCAAGGCTGATGCGCTCTTTCTCGATATCCACGACCAGAATACGGGCGGATACTTTGTCGCCTTTCTTGAAGGTCTTGATGGCTTCTTCACCGGGCTGTTCCCAGCTGATGTCGCTGTGGTGCACAAGGCCATCGATCTCGCCAGCAAGGCCAACGAACAGACCGAAATCGGTGATGTTGCGCACTTCGCCTTCGATGATGTCGCCCTCATGGAAGTTCGCCGCAAAGCTGTTCCATGGGTTGTCGATGCACTGCTTCATGCCAAGGCTGATGCGGTGCTTGGTTGCATCCACATCGAGGACTTGCACTTCCACTTCCTGACCGGTTTGCACCAGCTTCGATGGGTGAACGTTTTTCTTCGTCCAGCTCATTTCGCTGACGTGTACGAGGCCTTCCACGCCCGAATCGAGCTCAACGAATGCGCCGTAATCGGTGATGTTGGTGATTTTACCCTTGAGTTTCGCACCCGGGGTGAATTTGTGGCTCACGCCTTCCCATGGGTTGCTATCAAGCTGCTTCATGCCAAGGCTGATGCGCTTGGTTTCGGCATCGAACTTGGTCACGATCACGCGTACGGCGTCGCCGATGGCAAATACTTCCGATGGGTGATTGATACGCTTCCACGAAATATCGGTAACGTGGAGGAGACCATCCACCCCACCCATATCGATGAACGCACCGTAATCGGTAATGTTCTTCACGATACCGTCGAGGATCTGGCCCTCGGCGATCTTATCGAGCAGCATGCCACGTGCTTCGGCGCGGCTCTCTTCCATGATCGCACGGCGCGAGACCACGATGTTGCCACGGCGGCGGTCCATTTTCAGGATCAGGAATGGCTGCGGGATGTTCATCAGTGGTGATACATCCTTGATGGGGCGGATATCGACTTGGCTGCCTGGCAGGAACGCCACAGCGCCTTTGATATCGACGGTGAAACCACCTTTAACGCGGCCGAAGATAACGCCTTCGATCTTGGTTTGGTTCTTGTGGATTTCTTCGAGTTTGACCCATGCCTCTTCGCGCAGGGCTTTCTCGCGGCTCAATTGCGCTTCACCGTTACGGTCTTCGATGCGCTCGATGTAAATATCGTATTGGTCGCCGATTTTGATTTCAGCAGGTTGGCCAGCAACCGAGAATTCTTTCAAAGGGATACGGCCTTCGGATTTCAGGCCCACATCAAGGATCGCCAGGTCTTTTTCGATGCCGACGATGGTGCCACGCACCACGCTGCCTTCGGCAACTTTGCCAGCGGCGCTGTTTTCAAACAAATCGGCGAAGCTTTCACCGGTGCTGAAATTTTGGTCTTTGAAATCTTCCTTACGGACGGTTGCAGATTGTGCCATGTGATTAAGTCTTTCTATTCTGTCGCCTGAGCGCCAGTCTTGGTTGGAGGTTGTTAACTCTAGCGCTTTTTAACGTCATTCTCGTGCTCGTCACGAGAATCCACCTCAACAATGATGGATCCTCGGGATAAACCCGAGGATGACGAACAAAAAGATCGTCAGCCCAAACGCACCTGCGAAAGGGAGGCGGATTTATACGCCTGAATCAGGCAAATGCAAGCCTTTTTCTGTGGATAATCTTCGTGCCCAGCCTAGATGCACATTTGGCACTTTGCGCGAGCGAGAGATATCCGCACGTTGCCAAGGAAGCTATTTTGCGCTAGAGTAAGCAATAGTTGCTTTGTGGGGCGAAATTATGACGAACATGCAAGAAGCGCCCAGTGAGCAAGCACCTGCTGCCGCAAGGCCTGAGGTTGTAGCGTCGCCCCCAATCATTGAATTATCGCCAGCGGATCAGGAAAAACTGAATGGCCTGATGCGCGCGCAACCGCCGCATCCCCCTGCTTTTCCATTAAAAAGTGAAGAGCATCGCGCAGTCATAGATGCAGCGGGCCCCCTTTTGGCGTGCAATATCAATCGATTTTGCGACAAGGATACCTTGCCCCCGGCGGACATGAAGATCACGCAGCCGGTCGATGTTGGGGGGATGAAGGGCACGGTGACAGTGGTTCCGGGCAAGGCGAAAATTCGTATTCCGTTCTGAGCGTTGCTACGCCTGAATAAGGCTTAAGGCCTTTTCAAACACCTCGTTCATGCTCAATTCGCTGGTATCGATGATAATCGCATCAGGGGCCGGTTTCATGGGGGCAACGGCGCGCTTAGCATCGCGCTCGTCGCGCTCGACCAGATCATCATAGACCGATTGATAATCAACCTTCACCCCATAATCCTGCAATTCGCGATGGCGGCGCTTGGCTCGGGCCTCGAGGCTTGCGGTGATAAAGAATTTTACATCCGCATTGGGGCAAATCACGGTACCGATGTCGCGGCCATCAAGGACGGCACCCTTTTCGCTGGCGGCGAATTTATGCTGATATTCGAGCAGGGCTTCACGCACTTCGGGCATGGCGGAAACAATGCTCGCGGCTTGGCCGATGCGCTCGCCGCGTAGTTTAGGGTTGGCCAGATCCTGCGCGTTGATGGCGCGGCTAGCGGCAATGGCGGCAGCTACATCCGTCGGTTGCTGGTTGGCATAGAGCACGCGCATGCCCACGGCGCGGTAGAGGCTACCCGTATCAAGGTAGCCAAAATCAAAATGGGCGGCAAGGCGGCGGGCGAGGGTACCTTTGCCAGAGGCGGCAGGGCCGTCAACCGCAATCACCATGCGGCGCGCCGCTTTGCTGGTGGATTCAATTCGGATAGCCGCACCAAGGTTCTGCATCAGCGGCATGAAGCTGGGAAAGCTGGTGGCAATGGCGCGCACATCATCGACGCGCACGGGCTCGGCGGTGACCATGCCAAGCACCAGAAAACTCATGGCAATGCGGTGGTCGTAATGGGTGGTAATGGTGGCGCCGCCGCGCGGGGCACCGCCTTTGCCATAGACAATCAGGTTGTCGCCGCTTTCGGTGGCCTCGACCCCGCAGGCGCGCAAGCCCTCAATGACCGCAGCCAAGCGGTCGCTCTCTTTGACGCGAAGCTCGGACAGCCCGCGCATGGTGCTTTTGCCGGTGGCGCAGGCGGCAGCGATAGCGAGGATCGGATATTCATCGATCATGCTCGGGGCAATGTGGGCGGGCACATCTACCTCACGCAGTTGCGATGATTTGGCGGTAATATCGCCCACCGGCTCGCCACCCACCTCGCGACGGTTGCTAATTGTGATATCCGCACCCATGAGTTTCAGCACATCGAGCAAGCCCGTGCGCAGGGGGTTGAGGCAGACATTGGTGACTGTGACCTGCGAATTAGGGACAAGCAACGCCGCCACAATCGGGAAAGCGGCGGAGGAGGGATCAGCCGGAACATCCAGCCTGCGCTCGGCCGGGGTTTGTTTCGGGCGGCCGCTGATGGTAATTTGAACAGCTTTGCTCCCCCCTTGAGGGGGAGCGGGATTTGCTCTTGCAAATCCGTGGGGGGATTCATTCGCCGTGTAGCTATTACCCCCCACCGAATCCGAAAACGGATTCGACTCCCCCTCAAGGGGGGAGTTAAAGTAAGTTGTTTCAACCGGAATGCCGAAAAAATCCAGCATGCGCTCGGAATGGTCGCGCGTTGCTTCTTTCTCGACCACTGTGGTGGTGCCAGCGCAATTCACCCCAGCGAGCAAAATGGCAGATTTCACTTGGGCGGAGGCCACAGGCAGGGTGTAGTTGATGGGGAGTGGATTTGCGGTACCTTTCATGGCGAGTGGTAAGCGGCCACCTTCGCGTGCCCAAAAGCTCGCGCCCATTTGCTCAAGTGGGGTCATCACGCGCTGCATGGGGCGCTTGCACAAGCTTGCATCCCCCGTGAAATGGACATGGAAGGGGTAGGTGCACAGCATCCCCATCATCAGGCGCACGGCGGTGCCAGCATTGCCCATATCGAGCACAGTGGTGGGCTCATGCAGCCCGCCGATACCACGCCCGCTCACGGTCCAGTGACCATCCGCATGACGGGTGATGGGCACACCGCAACTGCGTAAGGCCTCGGCGGTGCGCAGCACATCTTCCCCCTCAAGCAGGCCATGAATGCTGGTGGTGCCAAGGGCGAGGCTTGCGAGCATCAGCGCGCGGTGGGAAATGGATTTATCCCCCGGGACGACACAGGTGCCGCTGAGTGACTTTATCGCCGTGGAGATGGCAGGCTGTGGATTGTCGTGGCTCGAATGCATAAGGGCTATTGCGTTTTGTTAAAAACTCACGTTATGTGAAAGGATAGGGGCTTGTATCGCATTCGTGCGGCAGGTGCAAGAACACGAAAAAGCAGGAAAATTGGAGGTTCCATGACGTCAGGCAATTTAGGCAGCAAACGCATCTGCCCGAAATGTGACGCCAAGTTCTACGACTTTGGAGCCGTAACGCCCATCACATGCCCAAAATGTAGCCATAAATGGACGGAAGGTGGGGCGAAAAAGCCTGCCGCTGCCAAAAAAGAAGCGAAAGCGCCAGTGAAAGCGGCCCGTAAGCCCAGCCGCAATGATGACGATTTGCTGGATTTAGCCGGGGACCTGCCAGACGTGGAGGATGGCGACGCGATCGAGGAACTCGAGCCGATGGAAGACGATGCGGTGGAAATGACCTCGCTTGAGGAAGTTGAGGAGCATGAAGAGGACGAGGAGTCCGACCCGAACTCGGACGATGCCGAGGACGATATGTTCACGGATCTCACGGGCGGTGATAAAATTGTCGATGACTTCGAGGATGAAGACGAAGAGGACGACGAAGACGAAGAAGATGAGGACAGCGACGACGAGGATGACGACGATGAGGACGATGATGATCGCCCGAAACGTCGCCGCCGCTAATTGCTCTAAGCAAAGGATAACGCCATGCGCGTAGTTGATCGTGAACCCGAAGCGCACCTGATTGAGCTGCTGCAACTCATTGAGGAGAACTCGCAAGGCTGGCAGGTGATTGCGTTTCACTTTTCAAAACTGCTTGAGCATTACCGCAGTGAATACCAGATCAAGATCGCCACGAACCTGATGAACGATTTGCTGGGCGACCGCGATGGCGCGATTTACCTATGCGAGGACTCGACAATCTTCGTCATGGTGCAGAACTTCCCGCGTCAGCTCGCGGATAAGATGATTTTCCAGCTGCGCTATCTGTTCATGGATGATCCGCTTTCCTACACCGCAGAAGGGGATGAGAACCCTGCCTTCTCGACCCATTATGCTATGGAATCGCAATGGCAGGATTTCATGAATCTGTGCAAGCGTCGGCTCGTGATGCGCGTGCGTGCGGCACAGAACACCTCCATCCCACGCGCAGCCGCCGCCGTTGCGGCAGGGGAAGCCCCGCCACCGCCCAGAGAAAAGAAAGAAGTATTGCGTGCCTTTACGGCCAGCAACCTTGCCGCCATTGAAGCGGATATGAAGGACGTGGATTTATCCACGACGATTCGCCGCCAGCCGATTTGCGCCGCCTTGCCGGAAACCCCGGTGCGCACCGTGTTTGATGAGATGTACATCAACATCGGACATTTACGCCAAAGCATGGGCATTGAGGTGGATTTGCTGAGCAACCGCTGGCTGTTCAAATACCTCACGCAAATTCTTGATGAGCGGATGCTCGATACCATCCAGCGTAACCCAATACGCTATCTCAGCACCCCCATCAGCCTGAACCTGAATATTCCAACCCTGCTCTCGACTCGCTTTACGGAGTTTGATGCGGCAATTAAGCCAAGCGCCAAGGTATCGATTGTCATTGAGCTGCAGATTGCGGATGTGTTCGCCGATATGTCGGCATTTTTGCTCGCGAAGGATACGGTGCAGAAGCTGGGCTACCGCGTGTGCCTCGATGGGGTGAGTGAACTCAGCCTGCCGCAGATTGACCGCCAACGCTTGGGCTTTGACCTCGTGAAACTCATCTGGAACAGCGACAGCGAACGCGACATCAAATCCGCCAAGAACCAAAAACTGGCCGAGGCGGTGCGCCAATGTGGCAATAACCGGGTGATTCTGACGCGCTGCGACAACAAACAAGCCGTGGAATATGGTCAGGCACTTGGCATTACGCTGTTCCAGGGCCGTTACCTTGATGGCTTGGTGAACCCCAAAGCAGTCGTGAAAAATTAGCGTGCTGGATTGGCTAATAACGCATCAATTCACCCTCATCGGCCTTATTTGGATGATTGTGCTTGGCCCAGCGGTGGGTAATTATGCCTGCTCGGTCGTTTACCGGTTGCCGCGTGGTAAAACCCCGTTCGAGCGGCACCCCTATTGTGGCCACTGCAACGCGGATTTGAAACCGATTGATCTGTTCCCGATTGGCTCATGGCTATCGACACGCGGCAAATGCCGCTATTGCGCAGGTGCCATCCCCGGTATTTATACGGTGATTGAAGTGCTGTGCGGTGCGGTGTTCGTCGCTTACTTCCTGAAGTTCGGCATCAGCGAGCCCTTCCTGCTTTACACCACCTATGCCGTGTTTGTGGTCATCATGGCAGCGATTCACTACCAGCAAGGCTGGATTGCGGCGACGATTTATTCTTACGCCTTTGTATCCATCGCGCTGGTGCGGGTGCTGGCTGAGCACTCGATTTACCCGACGATTCAGAGCGCGTTTTTGATGCTGATTCTCATGCTGCTATTCAACCTCACTTCAAAAACGCGCAAGGTTTCACCCTTTGAAAAACCATGGATCTGGTGGTTCGTGCTGATGGGTGCGGTGGTACCGCTTGCCCAGTGGCAGCTAATTTTGCCAGTGTTTTTAGTTAAATTCCTCGTGCCCAAAGAAGCGCGGGTGATTGTTTACACCGCAGGCGCGCTGGCGCTGCCATTGTTTGTTGTTGGCTAAGCATACTCGTCATTGCGAGGAGCCCCGCGACGAAGCAATCCACCTTTTTTCTTTGCGTGGCCAAGATGGACTGCTTCGCTACGCGCTCGCAGTGACGAGACTAAAATTCCTTAGCTGAGACTATTCCACCGTCACGCTTTTGGCGAGGTTGCGCGGCTGGTCCACGTCCGTCCCCTTGAACACCGCCGTATGATAGGCCATCAGTTGCGCGGGAATGGCATAGAGAATTGGGGTCACGAAGGGGTGCACCTTAGGCAGGATAATCGATTCGCTGACAATGCTGCCAAGGGCGGCGATGCCATCTGCATCCGAAATGGCGATGATGCGCCCACCGCGCGCGGCGGCTTCCTGAATATTACTCGCGGTTTTTTCGAATAAATGGTCGTGCGGGGCGATAGCGATGATCGGCACCGACTCATCAATCAAGGCAATGGGGCCATGCTTCATTTCACCTGCGGCATAGGCCTCGGCGTGGATGTAGGAGATTTCTTTCATTTTAAGGGCGGCTTCATGCGCAATGGCAAAGCTGGTGCCACGGCCAATATAAAGCATATCCTTGGCGTGTTGCAGGCTCATCGCAAGTTTCTCGATACCGTCCGCATGGTGCAGCACTTCGGAAACGCGCGAGGGGACTTCAGCCAACGCGTGGGTGAGGCGGGCCATTTCATCAGCAGCGAGTGTATTGCGTGCTGCCGCCAGCGCGAGCGTGAAGCAGGCAAGAACGGTTAGCTGCGTGGTGAAGGCTTTGGTCGAGGCTACGCCAATTTCTGGTCCGGCATGGGTGTAGAGGGTGAAATCCGCCTCGTGGCTCATGCTCGATTCGGGGCTATTGACGATGGCAAGTGTGTGTTGGCCTTGTGATTTCGCATAACGCAGCGCCGCAAGGGTATCGGCGGTTTCGCCGGATTGCGAGATGACAATGGTAAGTCCTCGCGCATCCATCACCGGCTCGCGGTAACGAAACTCTGAGGCGACGTCAATATCGACGGGAATTTTGGCGATGCTCTCAAGCCAATAGCGCGCGGCCAAGCCCGAATAATACGAGGTGCCGCAGGCAACAATGGTAATGCGCGAGAGGCCCGCGAGCGCAAATGGCAGCGCCGGCAAGGTGATGGTGCTGGTGGTGGGGTTATAATAAACGTTCAACGTTTGGCCAATCACCGAGGGCTGCTCGAAGATTTCCTTGAGCATGAAATGGCGGAAATCCCCTTTGCCGGTGGTGGCGCCAGTGAGGGCGCTGATTTTGATGGGCCGCTCGACAACGCGGTCGTTTGCATCAAAAATCGTGACGCTGCTGGCCGTAATTTCTGCCCAGTCACCTTCCGCAAGGTAGCAGATTTTCTGGGTGAGGGGGGCGAGGGCCACCGCATCCGAACCCAAATAATTTTCGCCTTTGCCATAGCCAATAGCAAGGGGCGAGCCAAGGCGCGCGGCGTAAAGCACGGTAGGATCGCTGGCGAAAATGATACCCAGCGCAAAGGCGCCATGGAGGCGTTTCAGGCAGGCTGAAACCGCCTCGCGCGGCTTCATTCCCTGGTTCAGGTAAAACGTGATGAGCTGCGGCACCACTTCGGTATCCGTCTGGCTCGTGAACACATGCCCTGCCTGTTCAAGCTCGGCGCGCAGCGCCTGAAAATTTTCGATGATGCCGTTATGGACGACCGCCACTTTATCGGTCGCATGCGGGTGGGCGTTGGCCTCGGTGGGTAGGCCATGCGTTGCCCAGCGCGTATGGCCGATGCCGACACTGCCGTGAAGCGGCTCACGCACGAGCAAATCGGAGAGTGCTGATAACTTACCCTGTGCGCGGCGCCGCTCGATGCCGCCGTTCAGCAAGGTTGCAATGCCCGCCGAATCATAGCCACGATACTCCAACCGCCGCAATGCATCGAGCACCAGCGGTGCCGCCGATTCAGTCCCAATAACGCCGATAATGCCGCACATAAATTCTCCTTGTGTGGGCGGTTAGCATGCACGCCCCCAACCCGCAAATGTTATATTCGGTAAGTAACTGTGAATCATGCTGAATCACTTAGTGATTTTCGTTTTTTATTGGTGTAGCACCATGGGTCTATGGGATTTTCAATTCTGAATCTCTACCTAAACAGT
>CAZOFC010000073.1:0-9895 GCA_964578965.1 uncultured Azospirillum sp. | reverse complement strand
GGGTTAGAGTGGATTGCGCGCTTGTTTCTGAGCGGTGCTGTGGTGGTAATGACTCTCCACGCCAAAGTGGTGCAGCTGGCGCATAAAACGCTGGTAAGGTTTTGGCATAATGTGGGGTTGATGGCACTGGAACCTGAAACACGTCACCCGTCACCTGAAACGCCGCCAGCGCCTGATCCGCAACCGTTGTGGAGGCACGTTGCGCGGTGGTGCCAATCGCGCTTCTCAGGGCACTTAAAATGAGGCCACGCACAAGCTGGCTATCACGAAAACGCACCTCGGATTTCGCGGGGTGCACATTCACATCCACCTGCTCGGGTGGCACCTCAACGAACAGCACGGCGACAGGGTGACGATCCCGCGCGAGGTAATCCTGATACGCCGCGCGGATGACACCCAGCAGCAAACGGTCGCGCACCGGGCGGCGATTGACGAACAGATACTGCGCTTGGCTGGTGCTACGATGAAAGGTCGGCAAACCGGCAAACCCGTTCACACGAATACCCTCGCGGCTCATATCCACAAGCGCGGTGTTCGCGGCAAAGCCATGGCCCAGAATTTTCTCTAGCCGCTCGGGCGCAGCACTCACCCAATCCATGGTGAGGGCGGGAAAATCACGCATCATGCGCCCATCATGGCTCAGGCGGAAACGAATATCGGGATGCGCCATCGCCAGGCGCTCGATGATATCAACGACAGCAGTGATTTCGCTGCGCGGCGCTTTCAAAAACTTCAGGCGCGCGGGGATGGCATAGAACAAATCGCGCACTTCCATCAGCGTGCCGTCGCTCAAACTGGCGGGCGTCACCTCGCCAATCACCCCGGCTTCAACGCTGATGGAAAATGCCTCACTTGCCCCGCGCTTACGGCTGGTGATGGATAGGCGCGCAATCGAGCCGATTGAGGGCAAGGCCTCGCCCCTAAAGCCCATGAAATGGATAGCGAGCAGATCATCATCGGGCAGTTTACTGGTGGCGTGTCGCTCAAGTGCCAACGGCAATTCATCTGGCCCCATACCGCGGCCATTATCGCGCACACGGATGAGGGCAACCCCACCTTGTTCGAGCGCGACATCGATATCACTCGCACCTGCATCAATCGCGTTTTCGACGAGCTCCTTGACCACCGAGGCCGGACGCTCAATGACCTCGCCCGCCGCGATTTGGTTGACCAGCGTCGTGGGCAAACGGCGGATGGAGGAGTTATACGACATCATAGCATCAACCCTTTTGGTGTCATGCCGTGTTCACCACGGCATCCCGCTATTTCGTAAAGCGGGACCCCGTCGTGAAGACGGGGTGACAGCATCGCAATCATTTCACATCACGTGTTGGTACAGCGGCTTTATCATCCAAAGCAGCATCAGGCGCGCCGCCCACCACGGCAAAGACAAAATGGGCCGGGTTCAACAGCTCTGCCGCTATGGCATTGATCGCCCCGCAGGAGACATTCTTGAACAGGCTGGCCCGTTTACTCAAATAATCCTGCCCAAGCTTGTGGATGCGCATGGCAAGCAGCATCTCGCTCACCGCGCCGCTACTATCAAGCTTACGCGCCGAGGAGCCAATCGCATAGCTTTTCGCATCCTGGCATTCTTCCGTCGTCACCCCGTTTTTATGCATGCTGCCAAGCACCGCCTTCACCTGCGCTAACGCTTCCAGGGCACGCGCATTGCGTGTGGCAAGAGAACCGACAAGAAGCGACGCGCCGCGCCGCACATCCAGGTCGGTATCGACGCTATAAACCAGCCCTTGCTGCTTGCGCAGCTGTTCACCCAGGCGCGAGAACAGCGCACTGCCGCCCACAATATGGTTGAGCAAGTATGCAGCATAGAACCGCTCATCATCCCGCGCGATGGAGGGCGCGGCGAACAGAATCGTCGTTTGTGGGGTATCCATGCGCGCGGTCAATTGCTCGCCCATGCCTTGCATGCTAGTGGGCGCCACCGCCACCGCGCCCGAATCATTCTCCGAAAGTGCATCGACCACGGGCGAGAGCATATCATCGAGCAAACTCGCATCCACATCCCCCGCCGCCGTGATGAGCAAATTGCCGCGCGTCACATAGGTGGTCAGGTAATCACGCACATCCTCAGCCCCCAAACTATCTAGGCTTTGCGCAGTGCCATAGGGTGCGTTGGCATAGGGGTGGCCACTGAAAATACGTTCGCGCAACAGGCGCTCCGCGCGGTAGCCCGGGCGCTCCTCCAGCCGCGCAAGCAGCGAGCGAATATCCGCCTTCATGCGTGCCTGATCGCCCTCAGCAAGGGTGGGTTGCGAGAGCGCCAACGCCAACAATTGGCCAGCACGCATTGCATGCTCGCGCAAGCAATAGATATGGATCTTGAGACGGTCCGCATCCGTCGAAGCCTGAATCTGGATGGCTTTTTCCTCCAGCGCCTCACGGAAGGCACGGCTATCAAGATTGCCCGCGCCTTCGGTCAGCAGTGCGGCGGCAAACGCAGCGCGCCCCGCTTTGCCTTCCGCGTCGCTCGCGCTGCCTGCACCCTCAAAACTGAGGATGACATCCACCACCGGTACCGCATCGTTAGTGGCATACCACACACTCACCCCACGGCCAATGCGCGTGGTCTCGACATTGATGGCAGCCTGCGCCGCTGCCGACATCATCACAATCACCAACCCGCATACTAATCGACTATAGCGCATCGGTAGCCTCCACCTGTGGCGCTTCGGGTTTTAAATACCCCGTCACATGGCCTTTTTTGACAAGCACGCTGCGCGCGGCTTCACGCGCCGCCTCGGGCGTCACGGCCTCAACCGCTTCCGACCAGCCATAGAAAAACTGCTCATCGCGGCCAATCGCATAGAGCCCGGCCATCACGTTGGCGAGGGACTCGAGCCCATCCTGCGCGAAGGTAATATCGGCGACGAGCAATGTTTTCGCACGGGCAATCGCCGCGTCATTGAGCGGCTGAGCCAGTAGGTTTGCAAGCGCACGGTCCAGCGCCGTCTCAAGCTCCTCAAGCGAAATGCCAGGAGCGGGGATAGCATCGATGCGCAGTAATGCCGGGCCAATACTCAGCGGGTCGTAACTGACGTTCACCGAGGTGGCTAGCTTCTGCTCGCGCACCAGGGTTTGGTAAAGCGCACTGCTATCCCCGCCGCCCATATACTGCGCCACCACCGCAAGTGGCAGCGCTTGCGCGGTGGCACCCGCCACCACACTGGGTGCCATATAGTGGCGAATCAGGCGCGGTTCATTCACCCGCGCATCGGCAAGCTCGCCGCGCCGCGTCAGACGCGCAGGCGGCTCATCCGGCCAGTTGCGCGCGGCGGCAACCCCGGCAGGTAGCGCACCATAATAGCGCTGCGCCAAGCGGCGCACATCACGCGTTGTCACGTCCCCTGCCACCAGCAAAATCATATTGCTGGCGCGGTAATGTTTGTCAAAAAACGCCCGCGCATCGGCGGCGGTGAAGGTCGCCATATCCTCCGCCCAGCCAATAATGGGCTGATGGTACGGGTGGTTCAAGAACGTCAACGCATTGAGCTGTTCACTCAGCTGTGCGGCCGCACTGTTATCGACCCGCGTCGCCCGCTCTTCGCTGATAACCTTAAGCTCGCGCGCCGCATGTGCGTCGCTGATAACGAGGTTCGTGAGGCGGTCCGCCTCCATCGCCATCACCTGCGCCAAATGCTCCGCCCCCACGGTCGCATAGTAGAGTGTATAATCGCGCGTGGTGAAGGCATTTTGTGCGCCGCCCAGCCGCCCAATCGTGCGATCGTAAACCCCTTCGGCATAGGTGCTGGTGCCAGTGAACATGAGATGCTCAAGGTAATGTGCAAGGCCGGATTTACCACTCGGGTCGTCCGCCCCGCCTGCTTTTACAATCAACATGTGCGTGACGACCGGAATGCGCGTGCTCGGCATCACCACCACGGTCAGGCCGTTGCTCAGGCGAAACTGCTCGACAGGCACGAGGTCGCGCACATCACGCGTGGGGCGGGTGCTGCCTGTCATCAGGTACACCGCCACTGCGAGTAACGCCAAACCAAGCAGGATGAAAATGAAATAGCGCTTCAGCATCTAAAAGATTCGGTCAATCAGCGAGCGCTTGACCGGCTTTTCCTCGGCCACTTCGCCCTCGTTCAAGGGCTTCCCGGCGTCCTTGTTGTCACGCAGGCGCTCGGCTTCTTTTTTCGCATCGACGGTGGGTTCATTTTTCTCGGCGCCACTCAACTGGTCGAGCAAGGTTTTAGCGTTGCTGGTATCGACCGGGCGGCGCGCATCCTCGCCCAATTTGCTGCGAATAGTCTCATCCGCCGCATCCGCCCCGGCGCGCTTGAGCAGGCTATTCGCGCCCATGCTCAGCGCATCATTTTGCAATACGGGCGTGACGGCGGACTCCACCGTTGGCGCATCCAGTGCATTCACATCAGAAGGAGCCACAGGTTTACCCGTGATCAGACTGCGCGCTTGGGCGTCGGTCGCAAGGCCTCGCGGCTCTTCACCCGGGCGCGGTGGGCGCAACGTAAATTCAGGCGGCACCGAAAGTGGGGGGCGCGAAACAACGGT
The DNA here is from genome assembly GCA_964578965.1 of uncultured Azospirillum sp. GTDB lineage: Bacteria > Pseudomonadota > Alphaproteobacteria > Rickettsiales > UBA3002 > QFOX01. The sequence continues at coordinate 5,356 of CAZOFC010000073.1, read as the reverse complement.
GAATTCATCCGGCGCGGCGCGGTCGAGGCCGAGCGTGTTACGCACCGATCCGTCTTCGCAGGCGGCGATAAGCGGCAGCAACAGCATGAGTGCAATACGTGGGAAATGCTTCATGCATGATAACCTACACCGATTGCGCGGGATTTCAAGGGTGCTGACAGCTATTTTTGCTGGTCTCTCGGCGTGCACATCAGGGTCAATAGCAATAGGCCAACGCCCGACACAATCGCCATATCCGCGACATTGAACGCAGGCCAGCCCAGCGCACCGACATGCAGGTAGAAAAAATCCGCGACCGCGCCAAAGCGCACGCGGTCAAAGGCGTTGCCCAGCGCGCCGCCCACCACCATCGCATAGCCAAGGCGCTCGAGTGGGTGGGGGGATTTAAGGGTCAAGCGCACGAGCAGCGCCGAGATGACTACCGCAGCAAGCGTGAGAATGATGGGCATCCACTCCCCCATGCGCGAAAACATACTGAAGCTCACCCCGCGGTTCCACGCCATCACCAGCGTGAAATAGTCATTCACATGCACGGGCGCACGTATCGGCAGATCGAATGGCACGAGGAAATAATACTTACTCAGCTGATCGAGCACGAACACGGCCGAGGCGATGAGCGTGAGTGGAAATAACCGTTGGCGGGTGAGGTGTTGCATGGCGTTACATCGTCTTTCTGGCAAGGCACGCACGGGCGGCATTGCAATCTAAGGTAATCTGTTCTTTCAAGGCATCCAGGCTTTCAAAGCGCTGCTCGTCGCGCAGTTTGTCCACAAACGTCAGCTTAAGTTTTTTTCCGTATATTTCTTGCATGGTATCAAAGAGATGCACTTCAAGGCTTGCGCGGTTACTCACAGCCACCGTTGGCCGCACACCAAGATTGGCCACACCCGCCCAGGTTGTGTCGCCATCACTCGCCCACACTGCATACACCCCATGGGCAGGAATGAGCAGCTCTGGTGCGAGGGAAATATTCGCGGTGGGAAAGCCAATGGTGCGGCCCCGGCCATCGCCATGCATCACCCGCCCTGAAATCTGATACGGACGGCCTAGCAACTGTTCTGCCTGCGCCAGCTTTCCTTCGAGCAGGCCTGCACGAATCGCGCTTGAGGAGCAGATTGCATCATGCACGCGCACCGGCGGCACCGTGATGACACGAACACCCGTGGCCTCGCCCCATGCCTTCAGCATCGCGCAATCGCCGCGCCGCTTTTGGCCAAAGGCAAAATTCTCACCCGTCACCACCGCCTTCGCGCCTAATTGCTGCCCCAGCATCTGGCTCAAAAAATCTTCCGCCGCCATGGTCGCTAGGTTCGCGTTAAAGCGCGGCATCGCCACCACCTCCACCCCCTGCGCCGCAAGGGCTGACAACTTTTCGCTCACCCGCGTCAGGCGGAAGGGCGCGGTGTTGGGTGCAAAGAACGCGCGCGGGTGCGGCTCGAAGGTAAGCACCGTGGGCACGAGATTGCGCGCACGCGCCTCAGCTTTCATCGCCGCAATCACGGCGATATGGCCCAGATGCACACCATCAAAATTGCCAATCGCCACCGCAGATTCGCGCGCGGCAAAGGCTGGTAAATCACGGATGAGGTGCATGTTGCGTTCGGTCTCGTTCGATGGCAAGGTGGGCGCTTCCTCTATACGGTTGGTTTTTGCCCATGTCACTCGTCAAATCCACGCTTACGGTTGGTTTTTTCACCTTTTTGTCGCGCATCTCGGGCTTCGTGCGCGATATGCTCATGGCCAGCCTGCTTGGCGCAGGCATCGCCTCGGATGCGTTTTTCGTTGCCTTCAAATTGCCGAATTTTTTTCGCCGCCTGTTTGCCGAAGGGGCCTTTAACGCCGCCTTCATCCCCAGCTTCTCGAGCATCCTGACCGAGCGCGGCCGCGAGGACGCTGTTCGCTTCGCCGGCGAAGTCATGAGCGTGCTACTGCTCGTACTGCTCGTGCTCAACGCAGTATTCATTATCTTCATGCCGTGGATCATGCCGTTCTTCGCCCCCGGCTTTACGGACCCCGAGAAGTTCAACCTCACCGTCGCCCTCGCCCAGATCACCTTTCCCTACATCCTGTTCATTTCACTCGTCTCGCTGCTCAGTGGCATCCTAAACGGGCTTGGCAAATTCGCCGCCCCGGCAGCAAGCCCCATCTTGCTCAATCTATGCATGATTGGCGCGCTCGTCGGCCTCACCCAATTGACCCAAACCCCTGCACATGCGTTGGCCTATGGTGTATTCATCGCGGGGTTAGTCCAACTGGGTTGGCTCGTGATGATTTGCCTGCGTCACGACATGATGCCGCCCCTCACCCCACCACGGCTGACCAAGAACGTCAAAACCATGATGCTGTTGATGGCCCCGGCAGCGCTCGGTTCCGGCGTACAGCAACTCAATCTGCTGATTGATGTGATCATCGCCAGCCACATCCCCGGTGCCGTCTCGTATCTCTATTACGCCGACCGTATCATCGAACTACCAATTGGGATGATTGGCGTGGCCGTCGGCACCGTGCTGTTGCCGATGCTGAGCAAACAAATCAAAAGTGGCGATCATGCCGCCGCGCGCACCAGCATGAACCGCGCGCTTGAGCTCGTGCTACTCGTCGGCCTGCCCGCCACCGCCGCCCTATGCGTGATCGCTGAGCCGGTTATTCGCGTCATCTATCAGCATGGCGCCTTCAACGCGACCGACATGGCCGAGACCGTGCCCACCCTGATTGCCTTCACCACCGGCCTACCCGCCTTTCTCGCCGTGAAGATTTTTGCGCCCGGCTTCTTCGCCAACCACGACACCAAAACCCCCTTCAAAATTGCCGCGGCCTGCGTGGTCATCAACCTGTTTTTCAACCTCACCTTAAGTGGCCCCTTCCAGCAGGTGGGCATGGCCGCCGCCACCAGCATCGCCAGCTGGGTGAACCTTTCCGTCATGGGCTATATTCTGCACAAGCGCGGCCTCTTCGCACCGGATGCGTTACTCAAAATCCGTCTGCTCAAAATGCTCATGGCAAGCGCCATCATGGCGGTGGCCCTCCTAGCTATCAATGCTTACAGCGCGCATCTCTATGGCGATAGTATCCTGCGTAATGTCGCTATTCTGCTCGTTACCATCCTGCTTGGCATGGCGGTCTATAGTGTCGGCGTGCTTGCGCTTAAGGCCTATAGCATCGGCGATATTCGGCAACGGTTGAAACGGCGATAAACCGCCCGCGTGCCCTTCGTGCACTATCCACTTGCTGCATTGCCCACTGGGCCGTAACGTAGTTTTATGCGCATATCAATCGTATGGTCGTCATTGCGAGCAACGCGAAGCAATCCAGGCAGGATTCCCTGGATTGCCGCGTCGGGCGTTGCCCTCCTCGCAATGACATTATTGCTAATCCCTAGCCACGCGCAGGCGGCGCATGGAATCGCGCTGTGGGGCAATCTCAAATACCCCGCCAGCTTCACGCACTTTGATTACGTGAACCCAAACGCCCCCAAAGGCGGCACACTCAAACTCTCCACCAACGCCGCGTTCGACAGCATCAACCCCTATATCCTCAAAGGTGTGGGCGCGCCGGGCATCAATGGCTATGTCTATCAAACCCTGATGACCGCCTCGTTCGATGAACCGCAATCCTATTACCCGCTCATCGCAAGCTCCATCACCCTCGCCCCGGATCGGGCGTACGCCGATTTCACACTGAACCCAAACGCGACATGGAGTGACGGGAAACCGCTCACCAGCGCCGATGTGGTATGGAGCTTTGAAACGCTCAAGGCCAAAGGCCACCCCAGCCTCAAGGTGCAGTTCAAGGCCATCAGCATTGCGGCGCGTGGGCGCCACGCCGTGCGCTTCACCTTCGCCGACAAAACCCACCGCGAGCTGCCCCTCATCGCCGCAAACTTGCCCGTGCTGCCGCAGCATTATTTCTGTGCGGACGATAAAAATTCAACAGTTCCTCTCCCCTCGCGGGAGAGGTTAGGTGAGGGGGCGTTGAATCAGAACGCCTCACCATCCAGCCCCCCCATCCAACCTTCCCCCGCAAGGGGGGAAGGCGTGCATGCTTGCATCCCCTTTGAAAAAACCACCCTCGCCATTCCCATCGGCTCAGGGCCGTATGTCGTTAGCAACGTCGATGCCGGGCGCAGCATTACCTTCACCCGCAACAAAGACTACTGGGGGACAAATTTACCCAGCCAGCGGGGCTTAAATAACTTCGATACCATTCAGGTCGATGTGTACCGCGACGACACGGTGGCGCTTGAAGGCATCAAATCCCACCAGTTTGATTTCTACGAGGAATATATCGCGCGCAACTGGGCTACGGCCTACGATACGCCTGCCATTAAATCGGGCGAACTCATCAAAACCCTCATTCCCAATAAAATCCCGCGCGGCATGCAGGGCTTCATTTTCAACACCCGCGAAGCCAAATTCGCCGACCGCCGCGTGCGCGAGGCCATTGGCCTCACCCTTGATTTCGAGTGGATGAACCGCGTGTTGTTTTACAGCGCCTACGAGCGCGGCAAAAGCTTCTTTGGCAACACCGAGTTTGAAGCCAAGGGCCTGCCAGATGCCGCCGAGCGTGCCTTGCTTGCGCCTTATAAAAAAGCACTGCCCGAATCCATTTTCACCCAGGAATATACCGTCCCCACCACGGATGGTTCGGGCGTTGCCCGTGCCAATCTCATCCGCGCGCAGACACTGCTGAATGAGGCAGGCTGGGTGATGAAAGACGGCAAGCGCGTGAATGCCAACACAGGCGAACCACTCACCATCGAGTTCATGATGACCCAGCGCACCTTCGAGCGCGTCATTGCCATCATGCGCCATAACCTGAACAAACTCGGCATCGCTTCAAGCTTTCGTTATGTCGATGCCTCGCAATACCAAAAACGGCTCGAGCGCAAACAGTTCGACGTGGTCTCGGTATGGTGGAATTTGGGCCTGTTCTATCCCTCGACCGAGCAATATCTCTACTGGCATTCAAGCCAAGCCGACGTGGAAGGCAGCCAGAACCTCTCTGGCGCAAAGCACCCCGCCATCGATAAGCTGGTCGAGCAAATTCAGGCCGCACAAAGCCTCGATGTGTTACGCCCCGCCGCCCGTGCGCTTGACCGCGTGCTGATGCAGGAACATTACATCATCCCGCATTGGAACTTAAGCGCGTGGCGTGTCGCCTATTGGAACCAGTTCGGCCGCCCCGAAATTACCCCTGCCTATAATCTGGGGATTGATAGCTGGTGGGATAAGAGAGTCGCCAGTCGCCAGTCGCCAGTCGCTAGTAAAGAAGTAGTGAGCAGAGCCCAGAATCCAGAGTCCCGCAAAGCCATCACAATCTCCGTCGTCCCTCCCCCAGTAGGGGGGAGGTTAGGAGG
>CAZOFC010000072.1:0-9986 GCA_964578965.1 uncultured Azospirillum sp. | reverse complement strand
GCCCGGGTGTGGCGCGGGCCAAAAGTTAATTTTATAAAACGGAGGTTAAGGGGCTGGGACACCCCCCCCCCCGCGGGGGGTGGGTTGGGGTGGGGGCCGACACGACCTGCGGCGATATACCACTTAAGGCAACCGATGCAGCAAACGGCGCCCCCCTCCCTTCCTCCCCCCTGATGGGGGAGGTGAAAGTCAAAATGCGTTCGGCGCAGCCACCCGTGGCGGCGACGATTATTCCCGCGAATGATCGCAAGGCAAGTATTAGGCTCGAAACGCCCTATGAAGGGATTGCCCCTGGCCAAGCCTGTGTGGTGTATGCGGGCGACCGTGTCCTTGGCGGTGGGTGGATAGCGGCCTGAATCAGGGATTAGTGTTTATCGTGCATGGGTTCACCGCTGAATTGCTTCACCTCTTCACCCCATTCACTTTCGAGTTTTTTCTGTAGCCATTCATAGCGCATCACTTGCGTTTGGTGCACGGCGGAGACCATCGTGTGCGTCGCAATCGGGCAAACGCGCACGAGCAACCAGCCTATGAACGCCGCGCCGTAAATAATCACCCAGCTGGTGCTATCGCCCATGATTTCCTGAAGCAGGGTGCTGGATGCTTTGCCATCGATGATTTTGGTGATGAACGGCATCATGCCCGCGAGGTTGGCGGCGAAGACACTTTTGAACATGTATTGGTATTTCGAGACATCCATGTAGTAGGCGACAATGCACGGCAGCATGCCAATGATGAGAAAGACAAAGCCCGTGCGCATCAGCACCATCATGGCAAGGCTGAAGATAATCAGCATCAGCTTGTGCTTGCCGCGCATTTTGCGCATCGTCACCGTGCGTTTGCCAGTGGCGGCGGCATCTTTTTTGTCGGGGGTGGCGTCGCTCATGCTCAGATCCCAAGCTTATCGGTGATGGTGATGTAGCTCGTGATGATCAGGGCAATATAGCTGATGATCATCGCCATACGGCCACCGGCGCGTTTGGCTTTATACTCCATGATGTCTTCGTTCTTCAGGCGGTCCATACGCTGATGGTTGATCTGGTGCAGCGCAATGGCTTTGGTGAAGCCGTCGCTATCGTGGAAGGAGACATCGGTGTTGATGATGGCGGTCATCACGTCATAGAGATTACCGCTGCCCGCCAGCTTTTTGAGTTGCAGCTTGAGGCGCTTACGAATCACGCGGTTATGGATGTTATCGATCATGCGCTCCACCCGCATCGCGGCCCAGATGCATAGGCCAACCAGCGGCAGGCGTGGGTGCTTTTGCTGGGCTTTGGCCAGCAGTTTGAGCATGACCAGTTCTTGGTTATCGGCCAGTGCTGGCACGGTTGCGAGATCATGGATGCGGATTTCTTTGCCCATATCGATCTTGCAGGCAATGAAGGCGGCAATATCGCGGTCAACGAGGCTGGTGTCGTAGCCCAAGCGCGGGGCGAGGGCATCAAGGGTCTTAAGCGCATCGAGGGATGAGGTTACATGGTAGGGCCGCAGCAGCGGGCTTTGGCAACTCAGCGACGGATTGAGCTCGTAAAGCGCACGTTCAAGGCCAAAGCCAATGGCTTTGCTTTTGATGTAAGGCCGCGCACGCTGGAGGCGCCAGACCGCCATTGAAATATCCGGGCCTTTATTACTGTCCGCCTGTTCACTCCAGAAATTGCCAAAATCATTCTGGATGAAGCTGAGTAGCTGCGACAGCTCCTGCCCATCATGCTGGATGATATCGGCGAGCACTGGCCCAATCGCATCGGGCCGAAGGGATAGGGCGTGCGAGCGCAGGGGGCCTGAGGGGTCGAGGATGGTGATGACCCGTGTGAGCATGTCATTCATCTGGGCCACGGTTGAAGCATTACCGGCAATGCGCATCGAGCGGTCGAGTTTCTCGCCAAGCTCGGGGCGGTGCAGGCTCATCTCGCACCAGCGATCAATCCTAAGGCCTTTGATTTCTTTCACCGCCTCATGCCAGTGCGTGTGTAAGGCGTAAGCCAGCATGCGCCGCGAGAAGAACTCCTCACCGGCGAACTCAAGGGGCCGCGAGGCCTCTTTGGGGGCGCTCGGCGCAATCATGTTAAAGCGCTTGCCGCCGATCCATTGCGTCAGCTGTTCAAGGCCCCAGCGCTCGCTTGGGTTCTCGTTCAGAATGCCACGGAAGAAATCGTTGAACGTATCGGAGAATTCACGGTTGGTGGCAAACAGGTGATAGGTGCCGATATTAATCGCGCGGTCGATGAAGGTCTCACGCGTGAGGGCTTTCAATTTATCGAGCCCATACATCAACTCGAAGGCGAGGATACCCAGCGCATAGACATCGGATTTTTCGTTCGCTTCGCCGCGCCCCAGTGGGTCAGCCAGTAATCGCTCGAGCGGTTCATAAAGGTAGTGGCCCTGCGTGCCGCATGGGGCGGAAAAGCACTCACCCAGCTGCGGGGTATCGCTGATAAAGAAATTATACGGGTTGATATGGCCGTGGCTGACCTTCTTTTCGCGCATGGCGGTAAGCGCCTTGATGGCCGGCTGCAACACAAAGTCGATGACCTTATGCTCATGCAGCCGCACCTGATTTTTAATGCTTTCCGAGAGGCGCGTACCGCGTGGGCGCTCGATGAACATCACCGTGCGTGCTTCCCCCAGATGCGAGCAGTTCACGGTGCCTATCCCAAGCAGGGTGGCCAGATGCGGATGCACAAAGCCGTTCAGCTCATGCGTTACCTGATGGCGGATGGGCATACGGTTATCGCAGACCATGGCATAAAGGCTGCGGTTGGGGTTGAACTCATCGCGCGCCTCAAAGGCCTTGGCATAGGCATGGTCGAACTCGGGCAAGGCGCGCGCAGGGTTGAGGGTAAAGCGGCCAAGCAGCTCATCTTTTTTCTCGCCGCCAAGCACCAGCGGGGGCTGATAGCTATCAAGCGCTGCTTGCAGGCCGGTCTCGACCTGCTCTTCAATCAGCGGAATTTCAGCGTCGCTAATGGTTGCGGCTTTGGCCATGGTTTCCTGTGCGTGCGTGTTTTTGCTTTGTTACCAAGCACTATAGGCAAACTTCATGCCATTCTCAATGGGGCAATGGTTAATACATCCCATCCAAACAGTGGTTTACTGGGTGAGTGCGGTTAAGCCGCCATAAAATGTCATTAAATCTTCACACAGGGTTTGCCAATTCACTGCTATGTTACAAGGAATAAAAACAATATTAGGCAGGGTACACGTAATGGGTATTTTTGATGGCGCCGTGAATGGCTGGCGCAATGCAAGCTTGGATTCCGCAAAATTAAGCGTTGAGATTGAAATCACCGATCGCACGAATTGGTTGTTCCCCGCCATCATGCCGCGTGTGAGCAAGGTGTTCAATGATTGGGTGGTCAAGCCCACGAGTGCGGCAGTGGGGTTGTTTACCCGCCCTGAACCCAAAGAGCCGCCCCCCATGCCAGAGCTGCCCGAGGCATTTCAGGGCAATGCGCTGGGGCAGGGGCTTGAAGCCACCTATCGGCAACGCACCCGTGAAGTGATCGCATCGGCTGAATCCACCAAAGCGATGCTGAATCTTGATTTCAGCGGCATGCGCCAGCAAGCAGCGATTCAGGCACATCAAGCGGCGCTTGATAGAGTGTCATTGCCGGAAAACTATGCGGCGACGGCTGGTGTAGCAACGTCCGGTGGCACTGTGGTTGGCAACCTAGTGGCCAATGTTCCACGGGGTACGGGCGGGACCATTGGCAACGCTGTTCGCGCATTCATCAGCTAAGTGTTTAAAGCCCGAGATAGGGGTCTTTCACCATAATCGTATCTTCGCGGTCGGGGCTGGTGGATAGCAGCGCCACGGGGCAACCAATCAACTCCTCAATCCGGCGGATATATTTGATGGCAGTTGCCGGCAGTTCGGCCCAGCTACGCGCACCGCGGGTCGATTCACTCCAGCCTTCAAGCGTTTCGTAGATAGGCTTAGCTGCCGCCTGCAGCTCGCCAGCAGCGGGCAGGTAATCATATTTCACGCCATTGATGTCATAGCCGACACAGATGTTCAGTGTTTCCTGTCCATCGAGCACATCGAGCTTGGTGAGGGCAATGCCGTTGATGCCACCGACCATGACGGCCTGTTTCACTAATACCGCGTCGAACCAGCCACAGCGGCGCTTGCGCCCCGTGACGGTGCCAAATTCGTGCCCGCGCGCGCCAATCTGCTCGCCGATTTCGTCCATCAACTCGCTGGGGAAGGGACCGCTGCCCACACGCGTGGTGTAGGCTTTGGTGATGCCCAGCACATAGCCAATCGCATGGATGCCCGAGCCCGAACCAAGCGTCGCCGCGCCCGCAAGCGTGTTGCTCGAGGTTACGTAGGGGTAGGTGCCGTAATCCACATCGAGCATGGTACCTTGCGCACCCTCGAAGAGGATGCGCTTACCCGCGGCGCGATATTCGGCGAGCAGACGCCAGACCGGCGTCGCAAACGGAGAGATTTTTGCCGCCACCTCGCGCAGATTATTATACATTTCATGCAGGCTTGGCACTTCGACACCCGCCGCCTCGAGGATAGGCTGGTGGTGCGCGGCCATATCCGTGAGCTTCGTACGCAGCACATCTTCATTCGCTAAATCGCACACGCGAATCGCGCGACGGCCCACTTTGTCCTCATAGGCGGGGCCAATGCCACGGCCTGTGGTGCCAATTTTATTATTGCCGCGCAGTTTTTCCGAGGCGGCATCGAGTGCTTGGTGAATTGGTAGGATTAACGGGGCATTCTCAGCGATTTTTAATGTATCACTCGAAACTTCAACGCCCTGTTTTTGTACTTTCTCAATCTCGGCGAGCAGGGCCCAGGGGTCAATCACCACGCCATTGCCGATGATGCTGATTTTGCCTTTGCGCACCACGCCCGAGGGCAAGAGGCTAAGCTTATAGGTCACGCCATCAATCACCAGCGTGTGGCCAGCATTATGGCCGCCTTGGAAGCGCACAATCACATCCGCGCGCTCACTCAGCCAATCGACGACCTTGCCTTTACCTTCATCGCCCCATTGCGAGCCAATTACGACAACTGATTGCATACTCTCTCCTTCGTCATTCCCGCGTAGGCGGGAATCCCTTTAGCCCTATGCTCTGGCAGCGTTTTTGGCGACAGAGATCCCCGCCTACGCGGGGATGACTGGCAGGGGCGTGGCTTTTTGGCATAGATAGGCGTGGTTGTCTAGCCTCGGATTTTTAGCCAAATACCGTGACAAAACCCTGCGCTTGCAGGGCTGCCGCTTCGGCAGCACTGGTGCCATGGGGAATGGTTTTAATGGGGCCTGGTGCCTCAACCGGCAATTGGTCGAGCACATCGTTGATATACAGCGTGAAGCCAACGGCCGATTCGCCGCCATCGGTCCCGTAGCAGCCACCGCGGCCCACCTCGATGCCCGCTTTATTCCAGAACATCGCATACCCAATGCCCGAATAATAGCCATATCCCGCTAAATCGAGCAGGTCGATCGTCAGCGTTGCAGTTACCTTCGCTGCGGTGAGTGCGTGAACCAGCGCAGATAAATCAGCCGCCGCGCGCTTCACCTCCGGTAGTGGCGAGGCCGCAAGCCGGGTCAGCACCGCCTCGGCCGGGCCCGCATGGCGCATCATCTCGGCGATATCCATCGCCTCAAGGGAGACGAGGCGGGCAGGGTCCTTCAGGCGTACCGCATCGCGGATAGCGGCGTGTTTTTGCTCGGGGTAACGCTTCAACAGGGCTTCGAGCACCGAGGGGTAATGCAAATCAATCGTTAATGTATCGACCCCGTTGGTGGCGAGCGCATGGGCGGCGATGGCCAGCACTTCGGCAACGGACTCGGCTTTCATATCGCCAAAGCGTTCGATACCCACTTGCGTGTGTTGGCGGCGGGTTTTGAGGGCCTCAGGCGCGGTGCGTAGCGTGTAACCCGCATAGCACAGGCGTAAGGGGCGGGGCAGGTTGGCGAGGGCGCCACTGGCGATACGGGCGACCTGACCGGTCATATCCGCACGCACGGCAAGCATTTCAGGGGCCAGGGGGTCTGGCATCTTGAATACATGGTGGCTGGTGGCCTCGCCTTGGCCGGCAAGCATACTCGCCGCATATTCCGCCAGCGGCGGAATCACGGGCTGATAGCCAAACGCCATGAAGGTTTTCAGGAAATGATGGACAAGACGAAACTCCGCCGCAGCAAGCGGAGGCAGCACGTCGGCAAGGCCGGAGGGTAGCAATGTCTGGGTGGCCTTGATCATGCTTAGGTTTTATCCTCATCGCTGTAGAGCACGCCAGCGACAGCATAGCTGTCATGCGGCATGTCGCTTAGGATAATACGGATTTTGTGCGGTGGTGCGCCGAGCACTTCCTGCACGGTTTCGGTCAGCCGTTTGGCGAGCAGGCGCTTCTTCTCAATGTCGCGGCCAGCCAGCATATGCACTTGGATGATGGGCATAGAATCTCCTGAAGTTGAGAACTCAAATGCCATGGCTGCCTGCGATGCGCAACCAGTAATCACCAGTCAGGCGTTAGGCGTGACTAGCTGTTGCGCACATTGCTCAGGAATTCGTCAACACGGGCGCTGAGTGCCAATGCTTGTTCACTGAGCATTTTCGCCGAATCAAGGACCTGGCGCGAGGAGTTGCCCGTCTCATCCGCCCCTTTCTCGACCGAGACAATGCTTTGCGAAATGGCATTCGTGCTTTCGGCCGTGTTGGCAATGGTGCGCGAGATTTCATTCGTCGCAGCACTTTGTTCCTCAACAGCAGCGGCAACCCCAGCGGTATTCGCGCTGATTTCAGAAATAATGCTGATAATCTGCCCTACGGAATCAACCGCGTCATGCGTGGCTTCCTGCATCGATTGCACCTGTTGAATGATCTCCTCGGTGGCTTTGGCGGTCTGGTTGGCGAGATTCTTCACCTCCGAGGCGACCACCGCAAACCCACGGCCCGCTTCGCCTGCGCGGGCGGATTCAATGGTTGCGTTCAAGGCCAGCAGGTTGATCTGGCTGGCAATGTTGGTGATGAACTGGATGACCTCACCCACGCGGTTGGATTTTTCAACCAGCAGATGCATCGACTGATTGATGCTTTCCGCCTGCGTGCTGGCTTGGCTGGCCACACTACTGGATTTTTGCACCTGGGCGCTGATTTCACCAATGGCGGCGGTCAACTCTTCGGCAGCGGAGGCTACCTGCGTTGCGGTCTGCGCCGCCTCGATCGCGGAGGACGACACCACCGCTGAAATCGACTTGGTTTCTCCGGCAAGCTGGCTCAGACGCTCGGCGTTGCCGCGCATCTGGCTGGCCGAGGCAGAGACCCCCGTAACCACTGTTTTCACGTTTGATTCAAATGAATCTGCCAGCGTGTGCATGGCCTTGCGTTTCTGCTGTTCGGCCATGGCTTTCTGCTGTTCCTGCTCGGCACGTAGTTGTTCTGTCTGGATCATGTTCTCTTTGAAGACCACTACCGCGCGTGCCATGTCGCCCACCTCGTCGCTGCGCTGTGTCGATGGAATCTCAATAGCCGTATCGCCATTCGCTAATAGGCGCATAGTGTCGGTCATGCTGCGAATTGGCTGCGCAAACGCACGACCAACCCACAGTGATGCGATTAAGCTGATCACGAAGACAAAAAACACGACAAGGAGCATCGAGTTCTGGGCATCATAAAAACTGACGAAGAGTTCTTTGGGGTCAACCCGTACCAGGGCTGTCCAGCCGAGGCCAGGATAGTCGCCCGCCCCAGCGCTGTATGAGTAGCCATTAGCTTGCATTTTTCCCGTGCGCGAGTTGCGCGCGATTATTGACCCGGTATTTTTATTTTCGATAGCTGCAACAACAGATTGCACGCCACTCGTGTACAGGTTGATTTTGCCCAACGCCTCATGATCGATGATTTGCGTGGGGTTGGTATGGTCATAGTCGGTGAGAATCTTGCCTGTGTTATCGACCAGGGTCATCTGCGCCGATTTGAATTGCGTGCCAAGGAACTCTTTAGCATAGCCAGCAATCAGGTTATTGATGAAGTCAAACGAAGCAAAATTCACCCAGATACCAATCATTTCACCGTCGTCGTTGGTCACGCGGGCCGAAAAACTGATTGTGTAGCCTTTGTCGTCATAGAGTTGTTGAATGAAAGGCTCCCCCGACGGCTGCGATACGGCCGTGCCAGTCAGGCCATTGCGCCCTTGAAGAAAGCTGCCGTTGAGCGCGCTGGTGAACCATTCGGCTTTCGCGAAGTTCATTTTGTAGAGATCTGCGGTCTGCAGTGCTTTACCGGCTGCCGTGCGGGTGTTTACGGCAAGGACATTGCCCTGCAGGTCAACCAGCATCGATAGTTTGTACAGTCCATAATTGGCCATGTAGCTATTGAGCGCCATAATCAGTGGGTTGCCCTCACTTGGGTTACGCCAGTTTGCGGGATTGTAGGCGACACGATTCTGTGCAAATGCCTGCACGTCGCCATAGCGCTCGAACAAGTTGCGATCGATGAGGTCGCTCAGGCTGTAGGCCGCAGTCTCAAGGCGTGAAAACGCGTCTTTTTGGAATTTGTCCTTTTGCATTTCAAACGCAATCAGGATCGGAACAGAACTCAAGAGGGCCAGGGAAATCAGACCCAGAACAACTTTAGTACGAATTTTCATTGGATTATTCCTGTGCGGTAGAAAGGTTTGTTTTTTTATTCTATATTTACTTGATGTTACTACTCTATCGTAGGTTGCAAAAAATTCAATATCTTTTCTCAAGCCCTGCCATCATGTGTGCGGGGAAGGAAAAATTGCCAACTAATCATGATGGATCCGCACGAATAAAGGCTTCTGTGAGGCGTGCTCGGCGTGTGGCGTCACCCCGTTCGAACGGGGAAGATCATAGGCAACGCGCGTCATCCATTCAGGTAAGGGTTCCCCGTCGAGATAGCCCTGCAAGACGCTGCCTTTGGTTGGTTCCACGGTTGGGCACATCAGCATTGCGTCAATCCTGCGCGTGGCCAAGTGGGCGCGCAGAGCCGAGGCATCGGTCATTTGTTCCGCCTGCCAGACAAAGGCAAGTCCAGCGCCTTCCCGGTGGTAGTTGCTGGCAACAATCTGGTGATGCGTGAAAAATAAGATTTCAGTGCCTAAATCCGTCGGCACCAGCAGGGTCGATGGTTCGGGGAGCACCCGTTGCAACTCCCCGCTGCGGATGAGTGCGCGCGCCGTGCGATAGCATGAATCGCGCTGTGCCGCGAGCAAGCGCGATGCATAGGTGGCATTCGTTGGATCGGCAGGGGCATTAGCGGACAGTTCAGGCTCGCTGCCAATCAGCAACAACACAAACGGCAGGCCAAGTATCGCAAGCGTTATGGGCATGCGGCGCTTTGCCTGACCGTCAGGCGTTAGGCCGATTAGCCCCGATGCAGGCCAACGCTGTGCAACAAGGGCATGTTCAGGCGTGAATAAGGCGGCAAGAAATGGTGCCACCGCGACAATCGAGAGTGGCAGCAAATAATAGCTCCAGCGTTGCTGGCTTAAGTAGAGCAGCAGCGTGCCGAGAACAAAAAATGCCAGCATGCGGGCCGTGTCGCGCGTGTAGAATGCATGCGCTGGCCGCCACCATGCGCCAAGGCACAGTGCGAGGGCCGCGCCGGGCACAAGCAGCATGGAAAGCACTGTCGCCAGTGATAGCTGATAGAACGGCTTTGCCTCGCTGATGCGCGGTAGAAAATCACTCAGGATGTAGGGGTGAACATCGACCATCGGGCCGTGTAAGAATTTCGGGTAGTTCAAAGCAAGCACCACCAGCATGGCGCCACCGCCCAGCATGGCACAGCCCAACCGATAGGCCACGCAGCGCGCGCGCGCGATGCGCAGGCCCCACGCGAACAATGCAGCTAAGGTGAGGGCAAACACATGAACAATCGAGATGCTGTCATAGATGGGCTCGTGCCAATGTGCCCATGGGCGCTCAATCATCAGCGCAAGCAAGCTGGTGAGTGCCGTGATGCTAGATAACCAGCTCAGGGATACCATCTTGCTG
>CAZOFC010000071.1:0-9996 GCA_964578965.1 uncultured Azospirillum sp. | reverse complement strand
GCAGTTCTGGTGGTGCTGCTGCGTCAGCTGGCGGTGGCAAGCCCGCGCGCGTCCATGGGTTATTTGTGCCTAAATCTGAACCCAAACCGGCAGGTAAACCATGAGCGACAATCATGATTCTGGATTCGGCAATGATTGGCTGTTAAAGCCTACAGCGCCAGCCCCCGAGCCGGTGGCGATGGAAGAATTGCCGCCAGCGCCTGTGCCCGAAGCATCGGCCACCGTGATTGCGATGCCTAAGCCTGAGGCGGTTGCCCCTAAAAAACCCGTGTTGGTGGCTAAGCAATCCGGTCTTTCGGTGCGCAATCTTGGCAAGCAATACGCCAAGCGGCCCGTGGTGCGTAATGTCTCGCTCGATGTGCAGCGCGGTGAGGCGGTTGGACTTCTTGGGCCCAACGGTGCGGGTAAAACCACCTGCTTTTACATGATTACCGGCCTCGTCGCGCCGGATTACGGCACGATTTCCTTGGATGGGACGGATATCACCCTGCTACCGATGTATCGCCGCGCGCGGCTTGGGATTGGCTATCTGCCGCAGGAGACCAGCATTTTCCGTGGCCTGACGGTAGAGCAAAATATTATGGCCGTGCTTGAGGTGACCGAGCCGGACCAGCAAACCCGCCGCGCGATGCTCGATGCGCTCCTTGCCGAGTTTTCCATCACCCATTTGCGCAATTCGCCATCCGTCGCCCTCTCGGGCGGGGAGCGCCGCCGCGCCGAGATTGCCCGCGCGCTGGCAGGTCGCCCGGCCTTCATTCTGCTTGATGAGCCGCTCGCGGGGATCGACCCGATCGCCATTGCCGAAGTGCGTGACCTAGTGAAACACCTCAAGGATCGTGGGATTGGTGTGTTGATTACCGACCATAACGTGCGCGAAACGCTCGATGTCATCGACCGTGCCTATATCATCCATGATGGGGTGGTATTATTTGAGGGCGTGCCGAACGATATCGTCAATAACGACGATGTGCGTCGTGTGTATTTGGGCGAAAAATTCTCGCTGTAAATCGGCCTCATTCATTCAAGCATTGAGTCCTGTTCCGTTTTTTGGTATAACTCTTGCATGACCTAATGCACGGGGACGCCATGGTTGGGATGAAGCAGGAATTCAGGCAATCGCAACAGCTGGTTATGACCCAGGCCTTGCAGCAATCCATCAAGCTGCTGCAGCTTTCCGCCATCGAACTTCAAGAATACATTGACGAAGAGATCGAAAAAAACCCGCTTCTGACCAAAGAAGAGGCAGAAAGCGACAACGAGCACCCAAATGAAGTGGGGGCGGATGAACCAACGATTGATGCATCGGCAAGCGGGGAAGAACCCGATTTACGCAGTGAAACGCAGGAAATCACGGTCTCGGATTCGGATTATTCTGCAAATGAGGAGCTCGTTGATGGCTCCTATGGCGATGAGTGGAGCGAGGGGGAAATCAGCCCCATTTCGGCCAGCATGCATAGCAGCAGTGGCGGCTATGATGGCGAAGGTGAGGGGGATGTCATTGCCTCAGCCAGTGCGCGCGAGCAAACGCTGCGCGAATATCTGCTCGAACAAATCCATATGGATATTACGGATAACGCGCAGTTGCTGATTGCGGAGCAACTCACCGACATGCTTGATGACGCGGGCTATCTGCGTGAGGAAACGAGTGGCTTGGCCAAACGCCTTGGCGCAAGTGAGGAAGAAATCGAAGCGGTTATTCAGCGCTTGCAGCAGATGGAGCCGGTTGGCGTGTTCGCCCGTTCACTCACGGAATGCCTGCGCCTCCAGCTTGCGGATATGAACCGGCTCGACCCTGTGATGGAAACCTTTCTCGATAACATCGAGATGATGGCGAGCGGGGATTTGGCGGGGTTACGCAAAAAATGCAGTGCCGATACCGAAGATTTCGCGCAGATGATTGCGGATATTCGCCGCTGTAACCCTAAGCCCGGTGTGGGCTTTGCTGCCGAGGAAGTGCAGGCCGTGATCCCTGATGTGATTGTGCGCCGCGCGAAAGCCGGCGGCTGGCATTTGGAGTTGAACCCTGACGCCATGCCGCGGGTGCTCGTAAACCGCCATTACGCGGCGGATGTTGGGGCGCGCAGTGGCGATAAAGAAGCCAAAAAATTTGTCAGCGAGCAGATGGCGAATGCCAACTGGCTCATCAAGGCGCTCGATCAGCGGGCCAATACCATCCTCAAGGTGGCGACTGAAATCGTAAAACAGCAGGATAAATTTTTACAGCATGGGATTCGCTTTTTGAAACCCTTGGTGCTCAAGGATATTGCCGCGGCCATTGGCATGCATGAATCGACCGTCAGCCGCGTGACAACGGCCAAATTCATGGCCACACCGCGCGGCACGCTTGAGCTGAAATTCTTTTTCACCTCCTCCATCAATGCGGGCAGCGGAGCGAATGATTTTTCGAGCAAGACCGTGCAGTATTACATCAAAGAGCTGGTGAATGCCGAGGACCCCAAACATATCCTTTCCGATGATGCGTTGGTCAAGCTTCTGAAAGACAGAAATATCGATGTGGCGCGGCGCACCGTTACTAAGTATCGGGAAGAAATGAATATTCCATCTTCGGTCGTGCGGCGTCGCCAGAAGCAACAGGCCAGTTAGGCTTAATGGTTTGTTTATGTTTTAGCGGTAGGATGAGGTTTCAGTTTCAAGCAAAGGACGCGGATGACGCCAAACCCAAAAATCAAAGAAAGCCTTGAAGATTCATGGCTTTTCCAGCATAGCCCGCGTGCGGATGCCGCGCCTTCTGAAGTGCCAGCATCGCGCATGGAGCATCCGGATACATCCGATATTGCTGGGGTGAGCACAACCATAGAGCAGGGGGAGTTCTTCCCGCCCATGGTCACCACCCAGCGTTTTTACCAGACCATGCAAACCCAGATGCCAAGCCTTGGCCTGCTGGATGCGTTGCTGAACGACCCGACGGTCGATGATATTTTGGTCAATGGCATTAGCCATATATACGTTGATAAACACGGCAAAATGGTCGATTCGGGTCTTCGTTTCGAGAGCCATGAAGCGGTGTGGGATGTTGCCCAAGCGATTGTAAAATCCGTTGGTCAGAGCCTGTCGTTCGAGCGGCCGATGATCGATACCCGCCTGCCGGATGGCAGCCGTGTGAATATCGTCGCACCCCCCATGGCGGTGGATGGGGTGAACATATCGATTCGTAAGTTTCCGGCACGGCATGTCACGCTTGAGACGATGATTGCGCATAACCAAATAACCAAAGAGCTCGCCGCGTTTTTGAGCGAATCGGTGCGCCTGCGTCTAAACATCGTGGTGTGTGGGGGCACGGGCTCAGGCAAGACCACACTTTTGAATGCGTTGTCCTCGGCCATTTCTGCGAATGAGCGGATTGTGACGATTGAAGATTCCGCAGAACTGCGCCTGCAGCAGCCGCATGTGGTGCGGCTTGAGGCACGCACGGCGCAATCGCAGCAGCGCGCACGGCAGGAAGTCAGCGTGCGTGATCTGGTGAAGAACGCGCTGCGTATGCGCCCGGATCGTATTGTGGTCGGTGAATCGCGCGGCGAAGAGGCGTTTGATATGCTGCAAGCCATGAACACTGGCCATGACGGATCGATGACGACCTTGCATGCCAACTCGCCGCGTGATGCGCTCTCGCGCCTTGAAACCATGGTCTCAATGGCCATGCCGCAATTGCCGCTGCGCCTTGTGCGGCAGCAAATTGCCAGTAGCACGCACCTCATCATCAACACCGCGCGCTGCAGCGATGGCCAGCGGCGCATTACCCACATCAGTGAGGTGGCCGGTATGGAGGGCGATACCATCATCATGCAAGATTTGGTGGTGCATGTGCCGAACCAACCGCAGCAGCCCTATCGCTGGGTGAATGTGTCGCCGCGCCACCCGCTTGTGACGGATGCGGCACGCTATGCGGGAATGATGCGGCCAATGCGCTGATATAACGGCCACCGCTTTCTTTTTACCCCCATTTGCGCTAGGTTTTTTGAATAGATACCCATTAATGGAATTGCCATGTCCGACGATTTAGCCTTGCGTATTGCCATGCTTGAGCGCCAAGTGGCGCAGCTTACCCTTGGGCAGGGTGCGGCAAGCGCAAGCGCCAATGCGTTGCCTGAACGGGATGATTTTGACAAAGTGCTCGCGGATGCGATTGCGGCGCTTGAGCCCCTAAAGCCCCTGCTTGAGGACGACACCGTGAATGACATTCTCATCAACGGGCCAACGCAGGTATTCGTCGAGCGTGCAGGCAAGCTCGAGAAAACACCAATCACCTTTGCAAATGATGCAAAAGTCTTCGCCATCGCCGAAGCGATTGCCGAGCATATTGGCCGGCAGGTGAGTGTGCGCAAGCCCCTGCTTGATGCACGGTTGCCCGACGGCAGCCGGGTGAATGTGATTGTACGCCCCTTGGCGGTGGATGGTACGGCCATCTCGATTCGTAAATTTGCCAAGCGCAGCATCACGCTCGATGACATGGCGGCGGCGGGCAATGTCTCAATTGGTTTAGCGGAATTTTTGAAAGTCGCGGCACGGTGCCGCTTGAACGTATTGATTTCCGGCGGAACGGGGTCTGGGAAAACAACGCTGCTGAACGCGATTTCCGAGCATATTGATGGCGCAGAGCGCATCGTCACCATCGAGGATGCGGCGGAGCTACGTTTGCAGCAGCCGCATGTGGTTCGGCTTGAAACGCGCCCAGTGCGTAGCGAGCGCCATGAGGATGAAGTGAGTATCCGTGATTTGATGAAAAATGCCCTGCGGATGCGCCCGGACCGCATTCTTGTCGGTGAGGTACGCGGGGCGGAAGCCTTCGACATGATGCAGGCAATGAACACGGGCCATGAAGGCTCACTGACCACGATTCACGCGAACCACCCGCGCGATGCGCTGGCGCGCTTAGAGAACATGATCATGATGGCAAACCTTAATTTGCCGGTGCAGGCGATTCGTTCGCAGATTGCCTCGGCCGTGCATTTAATCGTGCAAGTTAGCCGTATGCGGGATGGTCAGCGTCGTGTGACGTATGTTTCCGAAGTGGTGGGCATGGAATCGGAAATCATTACCATGCAGGATTTGTTTGCCTTCCAAAGCAAGGGCGATGGGCCCGATGGGAAATTGCTCGGCGAATTTAAGTGGACGGGTATCATGCCACGCTTCTTGCGCCGTGTTGGCTATTATGGGCAGGCTGATGTTTTATCCAATGCACTGGGTATCAAATTACCCAAAATGTAGTGCTGGAATTTTTATGCCGTTGCGCTATAGTTAGTGTTCGGCATTCGCACAGCCTATGCATCCATTTTCAACCTTCCCAACCAAGAGGAACCTTATGCAACTTCATATCTCGGGTCGTCATGTCGATTTAGGCGCAGCATTTCAACAGCACGTGGAAACCCGCCTGCAAGAAGGCCTTAGCAAGTATCTCGATCGCATCGTGAGCATGGACGTGGTCGTATCAAAAGAAGCGCACCACCAGTTCCGCGTCGATATTCATGGGAACACCGGCACGCATTCGGGCGTGGTGCTCAAAAGCCAAGGTACGGCGAGCGAAATTTACGCTGCGTTTGACGATGCGGCCACCAAAGCCGAGAAACAATTGCGCCGCTACAAGCGCCGCATCAAGAGCCACCATGTTGATGGCGGCGACAAAGAATCTAAGGCCATTACGGCGCGCAAATATGTGCTCAAGCCAGAAGCGCACGACGCCGAGCTAGAGGAAAAAGGCGCACCCGTGGTGATTGCTGAAAAATCTACACATATCGAGCGTTTGAGCGTGAGTGCGGCGGTCATGAAAATGGATCTTGCCGATTTGCCGGCACTCCTGTTTTTCAACGCTGGCAGCGGCCGCATCAACGTCGTTTATCGCCGCGTGGATGGTAACATCTCTTGGGTGGACCCCGAAGAAATGGCTGCCTAAAAACCCGAGTCACGCGTGCCCTCACCCATGATACTTCATGCCAGCGCATTTGCCTATGAAGGTGCTGGCTGCTTGGTGCTGGGCGAGGCGAGGAGTGGTAAGTCAACCTTTCTAGCTCAGGCCTTGCTTCATGGTGCGCAACTGATTGCCGATGACCAGGTGCTATTGCACGCAGATGGTGCGCAGCTGATTGCCCGCGCGCCTGATAGCCTTGCGGGCATCATCGAGCTCTATGGTTTGGGCATTATTTCTCATCCGCATGTGGCCTCTCACCCCGTGCATCTGGTCGTCGCGCTAGAGAAAGGGGAAGCCGAGCGATTGCCCGAACCGCAACAGGTGGAATATTGCGGCTTAACGCTACCCTTTGTTAGGCTACTATCTCCATCTGCAGTGCAGGTTTCATCCTTGCTGCTTTACCTCAAGGCAGTGCAGGAACATCGCATATTGCCCACCGATTGGCGGCCTGAGCGCTGATTTTGCATCAAACCGTTGCTTTTGCGATTAGCCTGCCCTAAGTGGGGGCAATGATCGGTATTATAGTCATCACCCACGGTGCGCTCGGCAGTGAACTCATTGCCGTGGCAGAGCATGTTGTTGGCCGCCAGCAAGGGCTTGCGACGATTGCTATCGGCCCGGAAGATGACATCGAGCGCTGCCGCAATGATATTCTGGCTAAAGTCGCGCAGATGGATACGGGAAGCGGCGTCGCCATTCTTACCGATATGTTCGGCGGCACGCCAAGCAACCTCGCCATTTCAGTAATGAAACCCGAGAAGGTGGAAGTGATTGCCGGAGTGAATGTGCCGATGTTGATCAAACTCATCAGCGTACGCAACTCGATGAGCCTTGCCATGGCAGCGCTTTCGGCACAAGAAGCCGGCCGCAAATACATCAACGTCGCCAGTAATCTGCTCAAAAAAGCGAGCTAGGCAGTGGCGGTTGCCAAAGTCACCATATGTAATAAAAAAGGGCTCCATGCCCGTGCTGCGGCAAAGCTCGTGAAGCTCGCAGGCTCCTTCGATGCGCGGGTGGAGGTGATTCGCCTGCCGCGCGAGGGTGAGACGCCAGACCCATTGGCAAAGGCCGGTGCGACTTCGATTCTAAGCCTGCTCATGCTAGCGGCTGAAAAGGGCGTTTCCATTGAGCTGCATGGCAGTGGCAATCAGTCTGAAGCGGCGCTTGATGCGATTGTAGCACTGGTCGGGCGTCGGTTTGACGAGGAAGAATAGCTAACAATCTTGTGCCACTTCGATGATGAGGCTTTGGCGAGCAGGGCGAGCCAGCCATTAGCCAGCAGTGCTGCGTGTAGATTTGGTCAGCAGACCAAATCGAAGCATCCTAAATTTCTATCCACTTTAGAATTAAATGCGCGTAAAAGTTAGTGCGGCCTGTGGCGCAAAAAGCTGCCGCGTGCAGAAAAGTCAACCCCTCGCGCAAAAATATAATTTAAATCTTGACTGTGTTTTTTATTGCCTTAAACAGGCCAGTTTGCTTTTATCTAGCTTGTTATCACGTCAAGTTACGAAGATCAGTTCAGCTGGCCATTTCAACACGCTGGAGCGTCCGTGGGGGCGCCCCGAACATTCGCTGATAAAGGTAGGTACGCATGACACTACACGCTCACTATGCAATGATTCAAGAAAAGCACGGCAAACTCGAAAGCAAAATCGCAGAAGAATGGGTACGCCCATCACCCGATTTATCGATGATTCAAACCCTGAAAAAACAAAAGCTCCTGCTCAAGGAAGAGCTCGAGCGCATTCGTAATCTCAGCCTTAACCGCATGGATGCGGCGTGAGGCGGATGAATACCCCTTGTGCCCTGAGCGCATGCGGGTGATTAGGCTCCATCCCTAAGCGGGTGGAACTTCGAGCGGGGGGCATACATGTTCCCCATATGAGAGAGGCCCCGAAACCTTGGTTTGCGGGGCCTCTTTTTATTTGTTTGTAGCAAACGTCCTAGGCCGCTTCTTCTTC
The DNA here is from genome assembly GCA_964578965.1 of uncultured Azospirillum sp. GTDB lineage: Bacteria > Pseudomonadota > Alphaproteobacteria > Rickettsiales > UBA3002 > QFOX01. Next base: position 2,112 of record CAZOFC010000071.1, on the reverse strand, counting down.
CGCGTCGTATTCACCGTCGAGGCCAAGTGCACGCTTATACAGATCGAGCATGTATTCTGCTTCGGTGCGCTCATTTGATTTCATTTTGCGTAGCTTGATGACACCGCGCATGGCTTTAATATCAAAGCCGTTTGATTTGGCTTCAGCGAATACATCCTTGATGTCGCTTGCAACGCTGGCCTTGTCTTCCTCAAGGCGCTCGATGCGTTCGATATAGCTGCGCAATTTTGGAACTTCGACGCCACCCGTGGTAATTTTTTGCATAATGCTTGCCCTTTTTTGCTGTTGTGGACGAAAAATATAACGCATCGGCCCGTGACCGACAACTTGGCCCTTGCCATTGTCCACACCTGCGTGCTAGATTGCGCCTCCAATTTGACTAACCCAAACACAATGTCGGAAGGGGGTATTGCCTCGTGGTTGAAGTTCTTGTTCGTGATAACAACGTAGATCAGGCTCTGCGCGTTTTGAAAAAGAAAATGCAGCGGGAAGGGATCTATCGCGAAATGAAAATGCGCAAGCATTACGAGAAACCGTCCGAAAAGCGCGTGCGTGAAGCAGGTGAAGCGGTTCGTCGCGCCCGTAAACTGGCTCGCAAAAAAGGCGAGTTTGAATAGATGCGCCGAAGTATTTGAGCCAGTGGCTCAAATGCGACTAGCATCATGGGAGTCTTAGCGTTGCTAAGCCTCGTTTCACGAGGCGTCAAGCAATGCTTAGACGGACATGTTGAGACATAAAAGTGAAAAACCCCGCTGATTGGCGGGGTTTTTTATTGGCTGAAAAATGCTCTTTAAACTTTAGGCTTCATCAGCTTCTTGAGCGATTTGGTTTGCTCATCACTGATGATTTTGACGGGCTTGGCCGGGTTACGGCTAAGTGTCTTGAACATGAATATCATGCCCCAGGATGTTGCCGCGATCAAAAATAGCATCCGCATTAAAGCACCTTAATGGCTTTCACCAGCTCTTCGGTCGCTTTTTTGGCATCGCCAAACAACATCATCGTGTTGTTCTGGTAGAACAGCTCGTTTTGAATGCCAGCATAACCGGCAGCCATGCTACGCTTGTTGAAAATCACATTGCGCGCATCGCCGACATTCAGGATTGGCATGCCAAAGATAGGTGATTTGGGGTCATTCTTCGCGGCGGGGTTAGTTACGTCATTCGCGCCGATGACATAGACCACATCGGTCGTACCAAAGTCGCTGTTGATTTCCTCTAATTCCACCACCGCTTCATATGGCACGTTGGCCTCGGCCAGCAGCACGTTCATATGCCCAGGCATACGGCCCGCGACGGGGTGAATGGCATAACGCACCGTGATGCCTTTGTGCTCCAGCGCCTCGGCCAGTTCGCGCACGGCATGCTGGGCTTGCGCCACCGCCATGCCATAGCCCGGCACAATGATGACTGAATCCGCATTCGCCATGAGGAAGGCCGCATCATCTGGCGCGCCGGTTTTCACGGGGCGGTCATCCTTCGCGCCGCCGCTTGCAGCTTCCGTCGCCGCTGAGCCGAATCCACCAAAAATAACATTGATGATGGAGCGGTTCATTGCCTTACACATAATATAGCTGAGGATGGCGCCTGAAGAACCAATCAGCGCTCCCGCGATGATGAGCAGCGGGTTGCCAAGGGTGAAACCGATGCCGACCGCCGCCCAGCCCGAATAGGAGTTGAGCATGGACACGACCACGGGCATATCCGCGCCACCGATGGGGATGATGAGCAGCACGCCAAGGGCCAGCGAGATGGCAATCATGGCAAGGAAGATAGTTTTAGATTCCGTTGCCCCGAACACAAGCAGAAGGAACAGTGTTACGATGCCAAGCCCGGCATTGATGAGGTGCTGCGATTTGAAACGCACCGGCGCGCCAGAAATAAGGCCCTGAAGCTTGCCAAACGCCACAATGGAGCCAGTGAAGGTGATCGCGCCGATGATGACACCAAGCGACATTTCAATCAGGCTGCCAAAGTGAATTTCACCGGCCGTGCCAATGCCATATGCCTCGGGCGACCACAGTGCCGCCATTGCGATGAGCACTGCTGCAAGGCCGACGAGTGAGTGGAATGCCGCAACCAGCTGTGGCATCGCCGTCATGGCAATGCGCTT